>JAQBDO010000209.1:0-11371 GCA_032124375.1 Gammaproteobacteria bacterium | reverse complement strand
CCCGAAAGCGTAAAACCGGATTTTTGTGATTTTGCAAAGCAGTACGGTTTGTTGTGCATGGTTGAGCAGGGCAACTGGAATACCCTGCGTCAGTTTGATCGTCCTGCCATATTGCAGCTTGTTGCTGCTGATGGTCGTCGGGTGCCCGTGGTCCTGCAGCACCTGGATGATTCTGTTGCGACGGTCATTATAGGCAACGAGGTGTACCGGCTGGATAGCAGGCAGGTGGAGAACAGCTGGTACGGTGACTACACGGTGCTGTTGCAGGTGCCACCAGGCGGCCGGCTTTATTTAAGGATCGGCGACCACGGTCCGGTTGTTTCCTGGTTGCGCCAGCAGCTGGAACTGGCCCAGGGTGTGAGTATTCCTGCGCCAGACCCCTTGAGTTTTGATTTTGCACTTCAACAACAGGTGCTGGCCTTTCAGCGTGCCCATGGATTGGTAGCGGACGGGATTGTTGGCAAGAACACTATGATTCATCTTAATACTGCGTCAGGTCGGGAAGGTGTGCCCCGGTTGTTGATGGGTCCATCCTGAGCCGAGTCATGTCCTATATCCTTGATGCATTGAAGAAGGCCGACCAGGAGCGCACCCTCGGTGAGGTGCCTGATCTGGAAGCTGCTCACTGGGGCGAGCGGCGCCAGAAACGTTCATATCGCTGGGTCTGGGTAGTGGGCGCGTTGCTGTTGGTGAACGGTTTACTGCTGTTCATGTTGCTTGATCGTGATGAGCCGCTTGAGCGCGTGGTTAATGGGTTGCCAGAGACGCCAGAGTTGCCAGCTGTCAAACCGGTGGTGCCTGTCGCGCGTACTGGAAGCGCAATGACGACGCCGTCGAGCGATATTGTACGCCCGCGGGAACCGGTTTATGTGCCGCTTGCGCCAGTCGGCAATCAGCGGCAGACGACGATGAGGCCGCTACCGTCTGCGCCTGCAGTGGTTGACCAGTCTACAGGCTTTACGCGACCTCCTGTACCAGCTCCAACGCAAACATCAGGCGTACCGGCCTGGAGTGATCTTTCGCTGGAGTTCCGCAGTGGTTTAAGCCTGCCGCATCTCGATGTGCATGTGTATTCAGAGAATCCGAAGAAGCGTTTTATCCTGGTTGATCTGCAAAAGTTTCGTGAGGGTGACACGCTGGATAACGGGGCGGTACTCGAAGAAATACTGCCTGACAGTATCCAGCTGTACTATCAGGGTACCCGTTTTCTGGTGGAGAAATAAAAAATCCCGGTGTTATTCGTCAGGCGTTATTCCAGTATAGGGGCGATTTTCAGGATCTGTAAAGCGTCGCGTATCCATCGGGCGTAGCGCTCTATTTCAGGTCTGCCGGGCAATAACCTTCTGCTGGCGGAGTTCTTCTGCGGTTGCTTCACGGATGCCCTCGATTTCAATTTCAAAAACAAGTGACTGTCCGGCGAACGGGTGATTGCCATCAAGGCTGACCATGGCTTCCTCAATGGCGGTGACAGTAAACATGACTTCATTGCCGCCTTCATCCTGCCCGACTATCTGGCCACCGACCTTGATCTTTTCATCCGGCGGCAGTTCTTCCAGAGGAACCTGGTGTATCAGGTCGAGGTTACGTTTCCCGAAGGCATCATCCGCTAGCAGCTTTGCCCTTACAATGTCGCCAATGACATGAGACTCCAGCTCTCTTTCCAGTTTTGGAAACAACAGGCCGGCACCGTGCAGATAACTTATCGGTGCGCCACTTGCGTCGCGGACGACCACGCCGTCAGCATTGGTAAGCGAATACTGCATGGTGATGACCATGTTCTTGCCGACGGTTTTTGGAGTGCTCACAGGTTGGTTTGATGCGCTATTTGTTAATCGTGTTGTGCATTATACGCATACTGGGCCGGCTTTTTGTTGACGTTGGGAAAGGCCGCTACGTTACTGGCAGCCAGTCCAGTCAGCGCTGCACAATTACGACTATCCAGACATTACTGATGAAGTTCATATCGCTCCAGCTTGCAATTGAGGAAGACAGTGAGCGGGCACCACGTGTAGCAACGGCTGTCTTGTTGGTGGAGGTGGCAGGGGGGGGGGGCTGATGACGACATAAAAGAGGAAGAGCGCGAGGTGCTGCGACGACTGATTGAGCGCTACAGCGTGGTGACGCCGGGACAGGCGCATGAGGTTACTTCCCTGTAGCCGTTTACACGGCTGATTGCCAGCGAATGCAGTTTGCAGGACAGGATAAGAATTGTCAGGATGTTATGGGAGGTCAGTGGTGCAGATGGCTGCCTCGACGAGCATGAAGAACACCTGGTCAGGAAAGTGGCTGATCTTTTATGTGTGCCATATCAACAGTTTATTTATACCAGGCTGCAGGAAAATGGCTGCCAACAGGTAAAACAAAACGGGGCCGCATAGCGACCCCGGCGCACGCTTCAGACCATTTCTTTCAGGCCTTTCAGCGGCAGTATCTTGACTACATTACGTGCCGGCTTCGCCTTGAACATCATTTCTTCGCCGGTGAACGGGTTGGTGCCCTTGCGTGCCTTGGTTGCAGGTTTGCGAACAACCTTGACCTTCATCAGGCCAGGAATGGTATAAACGCCTGGTCCGCCTCTACCCTTCAGGTCGCGCTTCATCAATACGGCGAGTGTATCAAATACAGCGCCGACATCCTTCTTGGTGAGTTCGGTTTTTTCAGAGATAAAGTTGAGTGTTTCAGATTTGGTGGTAGGTCTCTTTGCAACTTGTGCAGTTGTCTTCTTCGTAGCCGTCGCTTTTTTCTTCACAGCCATCAGGTATAGCTCCTATATGTGAATAATGGGTAAAACAGCACGCGTAAGATAGCACAATAAATAAAATGTGAAAGTGTTTTTAACGTCAGGAAATGCCTTCTATAGTAGACTTTTTCTACTTTTATGAAATGCCGAATCAGGAATGTGCCTGGATGGGCTGTCGTTGTTGCTGCGTGCTTGCAGGTCGCATGTCGGTCAGTCTGATGTGATGCAGTGCTGTTGTCGCAACGCATTAATGTTGTGCATGGCGCGCAGAAAACACTGTAATTACAGGTATTATAAGGCTATTTCAATGAGTTGAAAAATTGTTCGCGGCCTTTTCTTCGAGTAGTTTCATGATGCGCATGAGTTGCTGTGAGTGCTGCATGATGCAGCATCATGCTCCAGCCCGAGCCGTTAAAGCGATAAATATTGGTCACGATAACCGCGGGCTGTGGTGCTGTCCGCAAGGTAAATATTTTCGTGCTATATGTACACGGAAAGTTATTCGCCGGGGATCTTTGATAATTGACTGAGCTGGAAACGGAGCTGCCTGTCGTTTGTGAACAGTTGTTGCGAGCCATCTCTGATGGCCTTCCTGCACTGCAGTCGTTCGCCGCGCGGCAGAAATACACTCGATAGCGTTCTGCTGTGCCCGTACAAGCCATCATGGCATCAACGTCATTGCCTTCAAATGCCTTGTAGAAGGCCTTCTCGGTAGCCGCCGGGCTACTGTAAATCGCTTTCATCGCTATTGCCTGGTCTTATGGGTGTTGCAACTACATGATATATATAATTTATGTTTCATTTAACGAGCGTGTCAATACAGCCTTAATCGCTGTTCAATTTGTGTGGCTGTAGCCGATAAGTTTTGAGCCAATTTTTCTGGCGGCTTTTTTTACCGGGCAAGACGCCTATCCCCGCGCAACCAGCCAGTAGCCGAAGCGGCGCTGCAGCAGTCCCGAATCACTAAATATCAAGTCATATAAGCCGATATGCAGTATGCGGCGACCTGTCGTAACGTACCCTTGGAAGCAGGGTGATGAATAACCGGTAAAAACAGTGGATCAGGTGGCTATGCGCGCTGCGAAGAAAACAACCGTCAATAAAAAACTCCTGCAGGAGTTCGTTCCTCTGAATGCGCTCTCGCCAGAGCGATTCAATGAAGTGTCGGAAAAAATCATCATTGAAGAGGTGCTGGCCGGACGTTTCCTGTTCCGCAAGGGTGACAATGACAACCAGTCCATCTATTTACTTGAGGGGAAGATAAATCTGATAGACGGGTTTCGCAAGGTTACCGGCGAGATTGAGTCAGGTACGGATATGAGTCGTTATGCCATATCCAATCAGCAGCCAAGGCCCCTGTCGGCGCGCGCCGCCCAGAAGTCCATCATCGCGCGGATAGATTCCGGCCTGCTGGATGTCTTTCTGACCTGGGATCAGTCAAGCAGCGCCGAGGTTGTAGAAATCGGGGCTAATGATGACCGGGACTGGATGACACGGATCCTGCAGACAGAGGCGTTCATAAAGATCCCTCCTGCAATGATACAGAGTCTCTTGATCAAGATGCAGTCTTTCCCTGTGCAGGCCGGCGATGTGGTTATCAAGCAGGGTGATCCCGGTGATTATTTCTATACTATTCATGAAGGCCGTTGTGCAGTAACACGCAAGGACTCCGCTGAGGCAAAAGATCAGTGGCTGGCCGAGCTGGGTGAGGGCGCCTCGTTTGGTGAGGATGCACTGGTGTCAGATGCTGTACGAAATGCAACGGTAACCATGCTGACTGATGGGCTCTTGATGCGTTTGGCTAAAGACGATTTTGTTGAATTGCTCAAAAAACAGCTGGTCAAACGTGTTGATTATGAGCTGGCAGCTACCATGGTCGAGGAAGGGGCTGTCTGGATTGATGTCAGAACCGTCGATGAGTATGAAAACGGATCGTTTGAAGACAGTGTCAATATGCCGCTGTCGAACTTGCGGGAAGAGCTCTCTGAGCTGGTATTTAATACCAAATATATTATTTGTTGTGATACCGGGCGGCGCAGTGAGTCGGCTGGTTTTCTGTTGAGCCACAAGGGCTTTGACGTATATGTGCTGGAGGGTGGTATTCCGGTGACCGAGGCTGACTCTGGACCTGCAGCGGTGCAAGTTGGCAATGAGCCTGCAGTCGTTGAATCCGAGGCAATACCCGTTAGTCAGATTGCTTCTGAACAGACGGACACCGGGGAATCCTGTGTAGACAGAGAGGATATGTCAGCTGCAGCACATGATCAGGAGCTGGCTTCGCTGCACGCAGAAAACGGGGTGTTGCAGGCAGAAATTCAGAAATACCAGTCTGGTGAAGTACGTATGGCGGAGCAGGTGGAGCAGCTGCGTGGCGAGCTTGGAGAATCAGGCGACAAATTAGGTACTTTGTATGCAAAGGAAAAGGCTGCTACAGAACAATTTGAGCAGTTGCGTGCCGAGCTTGGGGAGTCAGGAGAGAAACTGGGTACCTTGTATGTGCAGCTAAAGAGTGACTCCGATGCAATGCAGTTGTTGCAGGAACAGTACGCTGCTCTGCAGGAACAACATAGAGATGCTGTTAATACCCACCAGCTCGAAAATGAGGATCTGGCCGGACAATTAAGCGAAATGCGGGCGCGGGTTGAGGCTGATCGGGAAAAACGCTCTGCACTGGAGCGGGACGCAGCTTCGGGACAGGCTGCGCAGCAGTACATCCAGCAGTTGCAGGATGAGCTGAATAAAGCTGGCGAGCGTATATTGGCGCTGGAATCCGACGTTATCAAGTCTGACGAAGCCGGCAGTGAGTTGTTGAGTTCGGTTGAAACCCGGCTGCAGGAACAGCTGGATCTGGTAGAACAGTTGCGTGAAGAAATGGCAGCTGCGGGCCAGCTAATGGCGGGCTCTCAGGATGAGGCCAGGGCTTTTGCAGCAGAACATGAGGCTATCCGGGCGGAGTTCCAGGAAAAGTTACTGCAGCAAACCGCGTTGTCCGAAAAACTGCAGGCCGAGCTTGATGGTTTGAAGCAGGAAATCACCGAGACTTCCGGGAAGCTGGGCGAGCAAGCGGGTCATGCTACGGCGCTGGAAGAGGAAAATGCAGATTTGCTGAAGCAACTGGAGGCGCTGAAGTCGGAAGCAGCTGCTGGCAAGCAGGAACTTGAAACAGTACTGACCGCTGAAAAGGAACAACAATCGGAACTGCAGCAGCAGCTTGCAGCCTTGCAGGCTGTGTTCGAACAACAGCAACGGGCATTGTCGGACGCCTCCACTGAAAATGAAACGGCTAGCGGGGCGGCGCAATCTCTTGAGCAGGGCAATGAGAAGTTGCGGACAGAATTGCGCGAAGCCGCGCGCATGCTGGATGAGCAAAAGGAATGTGTTGCTAACCAGTTGGCAGCCATGCAGGCGAGTGAAGAAGCCGTGCAGAAACAACAGGCCGGATGGGAGGCAGAGCGTACCGCGCTGCAGCAGGAAGTGGCACAACAGCAGCAGGTGATTGAGGAACTCCGGCAGGAGCTGGATCAGATCAAGGCGCAGATGGAAGAGAGCCGGGCGGACCTGGAAAAGGAGCAGCAAGCACTTCTTGACAAGGCAAAGGAGCAGCTAGAACGTCTCGAAGTCGAGAATGTAGGGCACAGGAACGCACAGTCATCTCACGACGAGCAGCTGCAGCTTGCGGCGATGGAGCGTGAGCAATTACAGCACGCGCTGAATGCCGTCAATGAGGAGAAGTCGACTCTCGAAAGTGAAATTGAATCACTTAAGAAACAGGCCTCAAGTCTTGCAGATGACTCGGAAGTGGCGCTGCAGTTGTTGCAGGGACAGCTTGATACAGAACGCTCACGGGTAGCCGGTCTTGAGCAGGATGGTGGCGACAAAGATTCGCAAATCAGGGATTTGCAACAGGAAATATTGCAGTCTGGAGAATCTCGTAGCGCCCTGAAACAAGAGCTGGAGGCACTGCGTCAGCAACATGAAGACAGCCGTTCACAGTTTGAGCAACAGACTGACCGTATAAAGGAACTGGAACAGGAGCACAATCAATCCATTCAGAAGGCACATGAAGACCTGACACGTAAAAATGATAATGAGAAGGAACTGCAGGGGCAGATTGATCGTTTGCGTAAAAAGCTGGAACAGACATCCGCAGATCAAAAGAGTATGCGTGATGGCTCGCAGGCAGACCTGGACAATTTACGGGAGGAGCTGCATGCGGAGCGTAAGGCGCGGGCTGAAGAACGCGCAGAAATGGCCGCACGCCAGCGTGAATTGAAAGAACAGTTGATGGCTATTGCCCTTGAGCATGAGGCCAATTTGTCGAACCGTAGCGGTGCGATAGAGCAGGCCAGGGATGCCGGGCGAGAAGAAGAGCAGGAGCGACTGCGTAATTTAATTGAGGCGCAGAGCCAGTCAGAAGAACAGATGTTTGCATTGCAACGCGAGCTGCAGAAAGCTCATGAAGAGCTTGCCGAGCTGGGTCGACAGGAGAAAGATCGTCGCCAGGTTGATATGGATATGATGCAGGAGCAAAACCAGCAGGCAGTCTCCACTATTACGCAGCTTGAATTCCAGCTGAGGCAGCTCACGCTGGACCGTGATGCTGCCCTTGAAGAGCAGCGGGTGATTCGTGAAAAGATGAATGCCTTGCGTGGCGAGGTTGAGGTTGCCCGGGGTTTAATGAACGCGAGTAGCCAGGGACAGGTAGAGGATCCTGAAAAACTGCGCCATGAATTGAGCGAAAGCAAGAAGAACATGGCGATTGCCTTGCGCCTGCGAGCCGAGGCAGAAGCTGCTCGCGATCAGCTTATAGAAGAACGTAACAAACTCCGCCAGGAGCTTGGTGAGGAGGCGATCCAAAGTGCGCCAGTACAGGTGCGCGCGCTTGATGCTGGCAAGGCTGGTAGTGGTCGGTCTAGCCGACAGCCGAAAGCGGCATTGGTATCCATTCCAGAGAACAAGGTAAAACCTGAGGGCATGGAAAAGGCTGCCAGGCAGCCTGCTCTGGCTGACGTTGGCAAGGGCGGTAGTCAACGACGCTGGCTTGGCGCGGCCATTGGCCTGGGGGTGGTAAGCGTTGTAGCACTGGCCGTTTGGTTGTTTGTTGGTGTCGAGACTCCATTGTCGGGTGTTGTTGATGTTCAGGATGTGGCTGATGTGAAAGGTCACAACAGTAATGAAGAGAAACCACTGGCAGCAGCCAGGCCGGTAGTTGCAACCAGTAAGCCTGCAAAACCTGTCTCGCCGCCCGCCGAGGTGCTCGAGCCAGTTGCCGTGATTGCACCTCCCCGCCCGGTCGTAACAGAGGTGGTTGCAGAAGCTCCGGCGAAGGAGGTAGTCCCTGAACCCCGGTCGAAACAGGCAAGTGCAACCCGGTCGTTTCAGGATAGCCTGAAAGACGGGTTACAAGGTCCGGTTATGGTCGAGCTGCCTGCTGGTGAGTATCTGATGGGTAGTCCCGGGAACTCGCTTAACTTTGATGAAGGGCCGCGCCATAACGTGACATTACCTGCTTTTTCCATTAGCAAGAATGAAATAACGTTTGCAGACTATGACAAGTTTGCGCGCTCCACAGGACGTCGCATGCCCTATGACGAATCATGGGGGCGTGGGGACCGGCCGGTAATCAACGTTTCATGGAATGACGCGCAGGCATATACCAGCTGGTTGTCAAAGAAAACCGGCAAGCACTATCGCTTGCCGACAGAGGCTGAATGGGAATATGCGGCTCGCGCCGGCAGCGACGAAAAAGCATGGTGGGACAGTAATGCGGATGTCAAACAGGCAAATTGTTTTAACTGTGGTAACGAGTGGGCTGGTCAGCGTACTGTGCCCGCTGGCACTTTCATGGCTAATGGTTTTGGCCTGCATGATATGGCGGGTAATGTGCAGGAGTGGACAGAAGACTGTTATCGTGCCGGGTATGCCGGTGCACCTGTGGATGGCAGTGCCTGGCTGATGCCGGAATGTACACAGCGTTCGGTTCGCGGTGGCAGTTATACGAATCCGCTGGATAGTCTGCGTAACGGCAAACGCAGTCAGTATGATCAGGATACCCGCCTCGACAACCTGGGCTTTCGCGTCGTACGCAGTAACTGAGGTGGCTGTCACAGGCAGTCTGTTTAACGGCATTAACATCCTTCGTCGTTCATGGTTGACAAAAAAACCTGGCAGAACGTAGTCTCGCCGTATGACGACTGTTCTTGGTATTGGTAACGCAACGCTCGATATTATTCACTTCGTTGACCGCTATCCTGACGAAAACGACGAAGTCCGCTGTAACCGCAGGATTCAACGCTGTGGCGGCAATGCCACCAATACCCTGATAGTGCTCAGTCAACTGGGAGTGGATAGTCGTTGGGCGGGTGTGCTGGCGGAGAACGCAGAGGGCAGGCTGGTGGCGGATATGCTGGTCCTGCACGGTGTTGATGTCAGTGCCGGTGTGTGGTCAGGTGCAGGCAGTATGCCAGTGTCTTCGATTGTTATCAGCGGGCAGACCGGCTCGCGTACTATTACCCACTTTCGCGATTTGCTGGAATATAGTTTTGCAGCATTTGGCGCTATCGATTTGAGCCCGTTTGACTGGTTGCATTTCGAAGGACGGAATGTGATCGAGGTTCGGCAAATGCTCAAACATCTGCAGACAGTTTCTCCGGGAACCCGCTGCTCCCTGGAAATAGAAAAACCGCGGGATGAGATCGAAACACTGTTCCCCCTGGCAGACGTTTTATTGTTTTCCAGAAACTATGCTCGTTCACAGGGATTTACCGAACCGTTGGAGTTGTTAAGATCTGTGCACGCAAGGTGTCCGGATGCTGACCTGTTCTGTGCCTGGGGCGAGGCGGGTGCCGCTGCGCTGGGCAGGGATGGAAAGGAATACCGGCACTCGGCTGTTGTACCAGAGAGCCTTGTCGATACCCTGGGTGCCGGAGATACTTTTAATGCGGGTGTTATTAGCGGTTATGTGGAGGCCCTGGAGATAGAAGACATACTCGCGCGCGCCTGCCGTCTCGCTGGCAATAAATGTGGCCAGTACGGTTTTGATGGATTGACTCTCCGGGAAATTTCTGATGCTGACTGATATGGCGCATACCCGGACAGTTATTTGTCGTCTGGATGAATTGGCAGACCCGGACGGCCGCGGCATCGCGGTAATGCTTGAGGGTCGGCTGCAGGATATCCTGGTCGTGCGTCAGGGTAATCAGGTGTTCGGTTATCTGAACCGCTGCCCGCATACCGGAGGTCCGCTGGATTGGGTGCCGGATCAGTTTCTTGATCTTGAGAAGAAATATATTCAGTGCGCCACACATGACGCAAGGTTTCGTATGCATGATGGTGAATGTGTCGCGGGTCCCTGTAAGGGAGACAGCCTTGCCGGGGTGCCTGTGGTCATTGATGCGGGAGACGTGGTGATATTGGCAACTACGCCTGACGCCGGCCCCGTCTGAGTACTACCCGCATTACTGCGTTGTTTCCTCTGTGGGCAATGCCGGGGTGTGTTAGTGGCCTGGTTGCCGCCGCAATGGCTGGTGCCGCTCAAGGTGGCGATTGTGCCGCTGCCTGGGCTGGTCATGATCGCTATGGGGATGACGCTGACAGCTGCTGACTTTCTGACTGTGTTGCGGCACCCATTTCCGGTGGTGCTGGGTGTTGTCCTGCAATTTCTGCTGATGCCGTTCGCCGCATGGGCGTTGGCGAAGCTGGCCGGGCTGCCCCCGGAGCAGGCAGGACCTGACCTGGCAGTCTAGTGTTTCCGGGAGGTATGGACTAGAGTTCTCTGAGGAGTTCCCGGATGACTGACATGTAGGCATCGCAGGGACCGGTTTCCTCTGCTGTTACAGCAGTGTGACGCGGTTGCAGGGCAGTGTTGCATTCCGGGAGCCTGGCGTGTTGATCCAGTCTGGTTTCACCGATGTTTTCCGAGATGATGTTGCCGGTAGAGATGTCGTAGATAACCGCCATAATGTAACTCCTGCAATTGCCATATAAACGCTATCGGCAACAGCAGGGGGCGGTTGAGTGCTATTTTTTGTTCTGTATTTTACCTGTATAGCCAGGTATCCCGCTTTAGCAGGGGTGATCAGGCAGCGCTATTCAAATTCATCCAATGGGTTGATATGGTCATTCGGTGATGTCAGTTCAAGATCCACGCCGTAGTCTTCGCGTTGTATGTCGAGTGATCCGGACCAGTCTTCCGGGGGTTCAATTGGGATGATTTCCATTTCATCCCAGGAATCAAAGTCCAGTTCTTCAATGGCACCGTCATAGTGCTGAATTTCCATGGTCGCCACATCACTATCAAGTGCAACAATCTCGAATATGTCACCGTTAATGGATTTGTACCAGTCACTGACACGTGGTTGATATTTATTTGCCATAATTCAGTTGCTCCGTTTCTCCCATGACTGCGTGGATTCGCTGCAGTCGTTCTACGGCTCGTTACTATTCGAGCAGCCACTGATCACTTATAAAACTTGTAGTGGTGATTGGCAAGCAGTTCAGTGTTGGCTTATTTTCGATGTTGATGGATGTTCTGTCAGGGGCGCTGTAACGCAATATTTATGCCTGCATTTCTTGTTTGTACAGGCTCTATTTATGTTACCTGCGCGGTTGAATTGCAGACTGAATTTTGGA
>JAQBDO010000208.1:0-8579 GCA_032124375.1 Gammaproteobacteria bacterium | reverse complement strand
GGCGCAACCTGGTACAGATGTTCCTCGAAATACAAATTGCGACTGCAATGGCCGATGGTCATTTCCACGCCAGCGAGAAACGCATTCTGTTCAATATTGGCGAGCAACTGGGGTTTGACCGGGCTTCTATTGAACACCTGTTCAGCTTTTCCGGCTCCGGGCCATCGACAGGTGGTAACCGGCAACCACCGATATCCAGCGCCTACCAGGTACTTGGCATCGACAAGACCGCCAGCGATGCTGAAGTTAAAAAGGCTTACCGGCGCATGATGAGTCAGCACCATCCGGACAAACTGATCGCCAAGGGGCTGCCTGAAGAAATGATCAAACTGGCTACCGAGAAGACCCAGAAAATAAAGGCCGCCTACGAGCAGATCGTGGCAAGCCGTCCCTGACGACTCAGCTATTATTATTACCAGCACCACTAAATGAGGGTTACAGACCATGAATTACTTCACACACATACTCGTTACGCTTGTCCTGCTCGGCGGACTCTTGCCGTCATTGTCAGTCGCGGCGGTTACAGACCAACCGTTCGAGAAAGTTGCTGAAAACACCTGGGTTATTCATGGCCCGCTGGAAATGCCCAACCCGGCTAACCAGGGCTTTATGAACAATCCCGGCGTGGTAGTAACCAGCGAAGGCGCTGTCATCATTGACCCGGGTTCCAGTTTGCAAACCGGTGAAATGGTATTGCGAATGCTAAAAGGGATAACCGACAAACCGGTTATCGCCGTTTTTAATACGCACATCCACGGCGACCATTGGCTGGGCAACCAGGCCATCAAGGCCGCCTACCCGGACGCCCCTGTTTATGGACATACGGAGATGCTCGCCATGATCAAGAGTGGCAGCGGTGACACCTGGGTTGAATTAATGGACAAGCTCACAGAAGGTGCCACAAAGGGCACACAGGTTGTTGGTCCTGATCACGCCCTCAAGGACGGTGATGTCATCAAGATCGGCAACAAGACCTTCCGCATTCATCACCATGGTCAGGCACACACCCGCACCGACATCATGATTGAAGTGGCAGAGGACGGCGTTGTCTTTCTCGGTGACAACGTCACTGCAAAACGTATCCCGCGGATGTCGGACGGCAATTTCATGGGCAACGTCAACAGCGTTGACAGCATTCTCAAGGTCAATGCCAGCGTCTGGGTACCGGGGCATGGCAAGACAGGTGATGCCGACATGGTAAAGGACTACCGTGATTTTCTGACAGCCGTGTATACGTCAGCAAAGCAGGCCTTTGATGCCGGTATGGACAGCAGCGATGTCAAACCGATCGCACTCGAAGCTACAGCGGCATACAAGGATTGGTCAGGCTATGAGGATGAGATTGGGCCGCAGGGAGCACAGGCCTATATGGAAGTCGAAGCCGCCGAATTCTGAGGCGGCAAGCGGCCATCAAAAACTCATCACCCCGGTAGCCTTGCCGGTAATCAACAGCAGGTCTGCGACATTGAAGTCATCATCCGGCAAGGAAGCCGGTTTACCACCCACCAGTGGCGCCACGTTACCCCGCGCCAGTGCAGCAGCGTCCAGTGTCAATGTACCCAGCGCGGCACGGGTTGCCAGTAACACGTCTGCCGCGTTGACGCCCCCGCTGTTATTGATATCACCCCAGATAAAATGACTGTCTGCGTTCAGCGGATCCGTGCCGGCCAGTGATTCGGCACCATCTATAATGCCATCGCTGTCCGTGTCGGGATTGAGAGGATCGGTATCGAATCCTGCACTGTAAGCCCCCGCACCTCCATCCCAGGCCACTTCCTCGTAATCAGTCAGGCCATCCTCATCTGTATCATTTTCCAGCGGGTCAGTCCCGATGGTTATCTCCAGGCTGTCTGACAGACCGTCGCCATCAATATCGCCAGGCGCTGGCAAATTATCCGGAATCACCATCCGTAAACGCCCGAAACCGGTGTACTGATCATAACCAACCAGGTTACTACCCACCCCTTCGGGGTCAAATATATCGACGGCATATGAGCGGACTATTTGGCGTAACTGCTCAAAGGTTGCACCGGGATGTTGTGATAACAGCAGCCCGATATAACCCGACACCAGTGGCGCAGCAAAGGAAGTTCCCTGGCTGACATTTTCATAGGCGTCGAGGCCAGGGACAGTTACCAGATCACCCAATATGTAGCTGTATTGCGCTTCAGTGACGCTATACACATAACTGCTCCAGATAGCCTCACCCGGGGCAACCACATCCACGACATCATCTATGCGGCCATTACTATCATCATCCAGACCGTTATCCGGTACTTCGCCAACCGGTGCATAACTGGAAAAAGCTGAACGCTGATCCAGCCAGTTGGATGCGCCAATGGCCAGTGTATTAACCATGGATGCCGGGAAACGCACCGCTTCACTGAAACTGTTACCTGAAGAGGCCACCACGATGACCCCCCGACTGGTCGCATAATTAATAGCATCAGATATAACTGCGACATCAGCCATATCAATTTCATCCAGCGTATCCAGATCAAAACCCCAGCTGAGATTCAACACATCTGCACCCTTATCAACTGCATAGTAAATTGCGGCAGCCGCATCAGAACCAAAACCGCCACCCTCTGCATTTACCATGCGTACCGGCATAATCTTGCAGCCCTGACAGACACCCGCCATACCCTCGTATTCACCCGGCAGTTTCACTGACGGGTTATCGGTCATGGCCGCTGCCAGTGCCGCAACGGCAGTGCCGTGGAAGACACCGAGATCCGGCAAACCGTCACCGTCATTATCAACACCATCCCCCACAGAAGGATCGCCGGTAAAGGCGAATATATCGACTTCCGGATCCCAAATACCCATGGGGATATCCGGATTACCATCCTTGGAGGTCGGGTCATCTGCGGGATCACCCGTGTTATCACCGACGAAATCCGCACCGTGGTAATCATCAATCAGGCCATTGACATCATTATCAATACCGTCATCGGCCACTTCACCCGAGTTGATCCAGATATTGCCAATCAGATCATCATGATCAAGATCAACACCACTATCAAGAATTGCAATCACCACAGTGGCACTGCCTGTAGTGATGTTCCAGGCACTTTCAGCCTCAATCTTGAACAGGCCCCACTGGTCGACAAAATCCACATCCTCACAAATTTCTTCTATTGGGTCACACTTGGTAGTGGGGTCGTCGTCATCTCTGTACAAAGGATCTCGCGGAGGAATCTGATCAATCCGTACAATGGGGTCGATGGTCGCCATCATGACACCGGCAAAGTTTTGTGCTCTGGCAGCTACTGCGCGGGGACTGGCCAGTGCCGGAATGGACAAGGTGTACCAGTTTGAACCGTAGACACGATCGTGTTTGTGCAGGCCGTGTTTTTTAGCCTGTGACATAAACGCCTGAACATCTGCAGTGGCGTCAAGCTTAACGAGGATATGATGGGGCGCGATGCGCGCTGAAGATGCAGGAGTGGACAACGGTGCTTTTGCAGAAGCTGGAAGCGCGGGCTTTGATGCGGCAAGCAGATGATTAACGGGTAATACCAGGGCTGTACAAAACAGGAGCTGGCAAAGTATGTGTTTGTTCATATGTATCTGATCGATTTCCTGAAACTTGCCCGCATTAAGGCCTTATCGGCCGATACGTCAATTATTTGACTGCATAACCCTATACCCATCCTGAGATACAAAATAATAAAAAAATTAGGGACATAACAGCTTTTTACCTACTATAGAGGCCCAGGTGATCAGTACTATTGCCAGCTAACAGACATACAGACATGAGCACGCAAACAGACCCAACACCCACAGACTATAGCGGCCTGACACCCGACACCCTGCTGGATGCCGTCGATCAGTGCGGTTATCAGACTGATGGCCGGTTTATTGCCCTCAACAGCTACGAGAACCGCGTCTACCAGGTCGGGATAGAGGCTGAGGTGCCCATCATCGCGAAGTTCTACCGCCCCGGTCGCTGGTCAAATGCGGCCATCGCAGAGGAGCACGGCTTTGCAATTGAACTGGCCGAACAGGAAATACCGGTTGTTGCCCCGCTACTCATCAATGCAGCCACACTGCACACCTACAAAGGCTACCGCTTTGCACTCTTTCGTCGTCATGGGGGGCACTGGCCGGAATTGAATACACAGGACGACCGGGAATGGGCAGGTCGCTTTATCGCGCGCATACATGCGGTCGGTGCGACACGGCCCTTCAAACACCGACCAACGCTGGATATCGACAGCTTCGGTCAGCAGTCTGTCCGTTTCCTGCTGGAGAAAGGCTTCATACCTGCATACATTGAAACAGCTTACAGCACATTAACTGAAGACCTGTTGCAACAGATAACTAGCGCCTATAACAACGCCGGCAACATTCAACAAATACGCCTGCACGGTGACTGCCACCCGGGCAATATACTATGGACGGACGATGGCCCGCATTTTGTTGACCTGGATGACTGCAGAACCGGGCCGGCGATCCAGGATATATGGATGCTGATCTCGGGCGACCGACACGAAATGCAAACGCAATTAATCGATATTATCGAAGGCTACCTGCAATTCCATGATTTCGATCATCGACAACTACAACTGATAGAACCACTGCGTACGCTACGTATACTTCACTACGCAGCCTGGCTGGCAAGACGCTGGGAAGATCCAGCCTTCCCCAGGGCTTTCCCGTGGTTCAACACCGCACGTTACTGGGAAGAACACATACTCACCCTGAGAGAGCAGGCCAGCCTGCTGAATGAACCGACACTTGTTATTTAAACAATCACCGGGAGTTCCTCTGTGGCCAGCAACATCGCAATCTCAATTGTAGCCATCCTCCACCTGCTGTTCCTGGTGCTGGAAATGTTTTTTTGGACGAAGCCACTGGGACGACGCATCTTCGGACTAAAACGTGAACTGGCAGAACAGACTGCCATACTGGCAGCCAATCAGGGCTTATACAACGGTTTCCTTGCCGCCGGCCTTGTCTGGGGACTGGTGTCCCGGGAGAACTCAACTGCAATATCCGTATTCTTTTTAAGCTGCGTCATTATTGCCGGAATTTTTGGTGCACTTACAGCGAAACGCTCCATCCTGTTTATCCAGGCCTTGCCGGCGGCTATTGCGCTGACAATGGTACTGGCAATGGCATAGCATCAGGCAGACCGCTTTGAAGCTAACTCCAGTGCAAGCAACGGTCTGGGTCTGGCTATGCCATAGCCCTGCGCATAATCGACACCGATCTCGGCCAGCTTGCCAAGAATGCCATCGTTCTCTACAAATTCAGCAATCGTTTTTGTACCTATCACACTGCCAAGCTGTTGAATGGAATTAACCATCGCGCAGTCGATTGCATCCGTTTCCATGTCCTTGACAAAACTCCCGTCGATCTTCAAATAGTCAACCGGCAGATTCTTCAAGTACGCAAAAGAACTCAGCCCACTGCCAAAGTCATCCAGTGCAAAACGACAACCCAGACGTTTCAGCTCATGCATGAATCCGGTTGCCACCTCAAGATTGGCTATCGCTGCTGTTTCAGTAATCTCAAAACAAATCATCGCTGGCGGCACTGCATGAGTATGCAACTCATTCTTTATGAAATTCAGAAATCCCGTATCAGTAACAGAAGCGCCCGACAGATTAATTGATATGGTATCCAGCGCTGTCACCCCGGAATTCGCATGCCTGGCGTACCAGGAAAAAACATGGCTGACCACCCACCGATCAAGACCGGTTATCAGGTGGTAACGTTCCGCAGCCGGCAAAAATTCTTCGGGAGAAACAATCTTGTCATTCTCATCCAGCATACGTACCAGAACCTCAAAGTGATGGCCAACATCCGCATCAGGCACTACCGGCACAATATCCTGATAATAAAGCACCAGGCGATCTGATTTGATAGCTTCAGTCAGCTTCGACACCCATTTCATCTCGTCATGCCGCCGCATCAGGTGCTGGTCTCCTGACGCATAGATACGATAGCGGTCACCGCCGGAATCCTTCGCTGCATGGCAGGCCAGATCTACCTGGCTCATGATATGCGCCAGACTCTCTGAACCGGATATAACAGGCGTAATGCCGACACTTGCACACATATCAAATGAGCGACCACTACTCGTGAAGTTCATATCACGGATAGCCGACAATATATTCATTGCAACCTCCGTGGCCGACTCTATTGTGCAGTTTTTCAGGAGTATTCCGAATTCATCGCCACCAATGCGCGCCAACACATCGGAATCACGCAAGCACCCGCGTAGCACTGCCGCCACACGCCTGATCATGTCATCACCCACCTCATGACTGCAGGTATCATTAATTATTTTCAGCTTATCAATATCTAACTGACACAGCACATGACTTTCTGACATTTGCAGGGTTGACTCAATCGCAAACGCCAGCCGTGACTCAAACTCAGTTCGGTTAATCAGGCCGGTAAGCCCGTCATGCGTAGCCTGGTATGTGATTGCACGCTCCATCTGCCTTGCTTCAGTCACATCATGAATAACCAGAATCACACCCAGTGCAGAACCACTGTCAGCCATGATCGGTGATGCCGAGTACTGTATGGAGTAGACCTCACCACTATGGTGTTTAAGAGAAACATCCCTTCCGGATTTTACTGTTTCCCCGTTAGCCAGACATTGCTTGACCGGATCATCAACCACCTCCCGGCAGTCCTCATTGAACAGACAAAAGATACGTTGAATCGGCAACCCCTTCGCTATTTCGCCGTCCCACCCCGTCAACTGCATGGCCCTTGGATTGAGATACTCTACCTGGCCATTAACATCAGTCGTAATCACGGCATCTGCAATTGAGTGCAGCGTCACCTGCGCGCGCTCTCTTGCCTGGTCAAGCTCATACTCATCATGCTTGCGCGCGGTTATGTCCAGAATATAACCGGCGTAATGCGTCAACGCACCGTCTGTATCACGCACCGGGACGGTGTAGCCATACACCCAGCGCACTTCACCGTCAGCACACACAATACGATAATCAATAGCTGTAAACTGCACACCGTTACCGGAATATTCACATTCAGACTGCGTGAATCTCAACACATCATTAGGATGAATCATGTCAATATAACGCTTGCCTTCCAGAATCAAAGCCTTGCTGTCGTAACCGAACTGCGAGACTGCTTCAGATACATATTCAATACATCGATCATCTGTTGCCGACCAGCGAAACATGGTGACGGGACCTTCTGTAAACAGCTGGCGTTCACGAATCAACTGATCCTGCGCATGCTGTCGCGACTTTGCTTCATATTCCAGCGCCACATTGATTGCTGCAGTTTCCTGCAACAGCTCAACATTCTCCTCCCGGAGCTGCAGTGACTGTATGACGTTGCTGTTATAGTTCCGCGCTATTACAACCAGCACGCCTGCAAACAACATTAACAACAGGCCAAGATTATTATTGATACTGCTGCTATGCATTAACATTGATTGCGCCGGAATCAGTATGGCTGGCACCATAAAGGACACATAAACCGACAACATAGCCGCATAGGACGAAATGGCACCGGCAAGCACACCGGCCAGACTCATAAGCACCAGCATCTGGTATACGACAGGCCAGGAGAACTGAAAGATCAGACCTATACAGCCCCAGACAAGTCCCGATAGCAGCGTCCCCGCAAGAAACAGAACCGCCCAGCGCGTATTTTTGCGCTGCTCGGGTGAAACATGACGATATTGATAGACGAGCCACAGTCGCGCCACTGTCTGTATAAATTGTGCGCCCGACCACACCTGTAGATAAAAATGTTCAACGACATCCCACAACCCCAGCGTCACCAGCATGGACACTATAAAGGCAGTACCCACTGCAACCGGAGCCTGCATGTAAACAAGCTCAACTTGCTGCGCGTCGCTATCCGACCCGAATAAACATACGTCAGGCCCGGTTGCCTGACTGCATTCCGGATAGTTGGCTGATTTTGCTTGCTGCTGGTCCAATACCTTTCACCGTATAAAATACTCCGTGCAACCGGTCTTAACATGGACACGGAAACTGCTAAAACTTCTGTACGTCTGGGAAGTTATCGGGTTAACGGGGGAGAAATTGAGACGTCGTGTTCGTTGCAAGTGCGGCTGCCGCCCGCACAACTCGTCAGACACACATAAAACATACAACACGCTGTTTTACATATTATTTTTCAATTGTTTCTGGCCGCATGACCTACCAACCCGAAACAGTATTCAGCACACGCCGGAATAACCCGGGTTGTTCTCCACAGGCCTTGCTGATTTCAATTGTGATCCCAGCGCCGGAAATATCGACAGGAGTCGCTGTGCTTTTTCTGACCAGCAACCCTGACTGCGTCCGGTAAACCCGATACAGAATATCTTCCTGCATGACGTCGTAAACAGAACTGCCATAGAGTGTATCTACCGGTGACAAACGACCATTATACCTATCCAGCATCAAGGACAAGTTGACCAGCTTCTCTGGATACAATTTATAATCCAGGCGACGCCTGCTATTTTCGTCCCGCACATCAATATAACGGCCACCCAGACGTTCTATTCTGTACATAGAGTCAAACCCAATCAGGTTTGCCCATGGACGCCACTTTAAAAATTGTGCATCCAT
>JAQBDO010000207.1:0-4297 GCA_032124375.1 Gammaproteobacteria bacterium | reverse complement strand
GCTGTTCTGGAGAGCTTCCTTTTTCCAGAACGGTGCATTGGTTTTGAGGGTATCAATCATGAACTCGCAGGCCTGGAATGCCTGCTTGCGGTGGATGCTGGCGGCGACTACCAGCACGATATTGTCATTCGGCTGCAGCGGTCCGACGCGGTGAATGATCAGTGTCGCCGTCAGCTGCCATTGCTTGTTCGCCTGCGCTTCAATCTTCGTCAATGCTTTCTCGGTCATGCCCGGGTAATGTTCCAGCG
This sequence comes from Gammaproteobacteria bacterium, assembly GCA_032124375.1. Lineage (GTDB taxonomy): Bacteria > Pseudomonadota > Gammaproteobacteria > UBA9214 > UBA9214 > UBA9214. The sequence goes on along the minus strand of JAQBDO010000207.1, from coordinate 4,049 downwards.
TCAGCTGCGTGATGCTGTCGCCCTCATTCAGGTCACGAACCAGTCCGGTAAAACTGACCATGGCACCGGCCTGCCCGTTGTTCTCCTGGCGCAGCTGTTCGAGTTCAATCCCCGGATTAAAGTCGTCTGTCTGTACGCGAATCATGGCCTAGCCTCCGGTCACTGGCGGGAACCAGGCGATCTCGTCACCGTCAGCGATGGTGGCATCTGCGGGCACGATTTGCTGGTTAACGGCGACATGCAAACGTTTGTCTGCAAGGGCGCTTTGCCATAATTCGCCGCGACCTTGCAGCCAGCGGGTCAGTGCGGGCAAGTCGCTAACGTTGTCGGGCAATTCGATTTGTTCGTCACCGATGCCGAGGGTTTCCCGCAGGCTGGCGAAGTAACGTAACTGGATCATGCTGCGCAGGACCGGCTTAGCCGCCGGTCTTGGCCATGAAGCGCACGACCTGCTGTGGCTTTTCCAGAAACTCGTGACGTTCCGGTTTCAGCGTAATGGCGCTACGTGCGGCGTCCAGTAATTCACTGTTGCTGATACCGGCGCGCAGCAGCGGACGAAATTCAAACTTGTGTTCCTGACCGAGGCACAGGTACAGCGTGCCATCGACCGCCAGTCGTACCCGGTTACAGGTCTCGCAGAAGTGCTGTGAAATAGGGGTAATAAAACCAATGCGCAGATGGGTACCGGCCACCTGTACATAACGTGCCGGTCCACCGCCGGGCATGACGCCGGGGATCAGCTCGTAACGTTCTGCCAGCTTGCTCCTGACCTCCTGCAGACTGAGATAATACGAGGCGGCACTGCGGCCGGTATCGCCAATTGGCATGGTCTCTATAAAACGCAGGGTAAAGTCATGTTTGATACAAAACTCGATCATGTCCTCGACTTCGTCATCGTTAATGCCCTTCATGATGACCATGTTGATCTTGATCGGCGTGAAACCGGCCCGCTTGGCGGTCATCAGTCCGTCAATCACCTTGTCCAGGTTGCCCCTGGTGATGTGCTTGAAGCGTTCGGCACGCAATGAGTCCAGGCTGACATTGATACGGCTGATGCCGGCTGCTTTTAAAGCGTCTGACTGGCGCGACAGGCCGACGGCGTTGGTGCTGAGGGATAAATCTTCAAGTCCGTCAATGGCGGAGAGCTGTGTGACCAGTGTCGGCAGGTCCTTGCGCACCAGCGGTTCACCGCCGGTTACACGTACCCGACGTACACCCAGTGCAGTAAAGGCGCGAATGACGCGTTCGATTTCATCAAAGGTCAGCCATTCTTCCGGTTCGCTGAAGTCGCGGTAGTCGCCCGGCAGGCAATAGAAGCAGCGCAAGTCGCAACGATCGGTCACCGAGAGACGCAAGTACTCGACGGTGCGGCCAAAGGGATCAATCAGACGGGTATCCATAGTTTCTGAGGTTACTGCTCCTTCACTGTGAATGCCAGCTACAACGCTACATACAGTGCGCCCGTTCCCTTCCAGGAGAGGAGGGTAAAGTCTGGTGTAGCCCGGTTTGTAACAGGCCGAATAAATTCGGCCCTACAAGAAGCAGTGTTGCAGGGCCGAATTTACTTGTACCCGGCGCTTTAACGGGTATTCCGCCAGACAAGTTTGCTATCAAACTGAGCCACTACCCGAAATCCTGTTTTCCAGCATCCGCTTGTCTTCCGGGGTGTTGAGGTTCAGAAAGGTCTCTGCTGAAGTCGAGAAATCGGCCAGTGCGAGCCGTTGTTGGCCATACCAGGTGTCAATCTTGCGGCCACCTTCATCCAGGTAGGCCAGCAGACTCGGCAGCAGGCTGCAGCGTAACAGCGCAAACACCGGCTGCATGCGTTCACCGTCATGTGCGACGCAGATGTCGGCCTCGTTCTCTGCCAGCGCGCGGTACAGCATTTCCACAAGGTTGTCAGGGATAAAGGGTGAGTCGCACGGTGCTGTGACGATAAAGGTTTTATCGGTGGCATTCATGCCGGAGGCCATGCCCACCAGCGGCCCGAAATAGTCACCCAGCATGTCGGCGATCACCGGCAGGCCAAACGCCGCATACTGTTCCGCGTTACGGTTGGCATTAATCAGAATATTACCGGCCTGTGGCTGCAGTGCATGAATGATGTAGTCGATCATGGGCCTGCCGTGCAGTGTTATCAGCCCCTTGTCCTGACCATCCATGCGGCGTGCCTTGCCACCGGCGAGGATAACGGCAGTGATGTCGTTGCTGGGTATGGCGTTTGTCATGTCCCTAAAGTGCTGGCGTTGCTGTTTGAGACCGGTGGATAATCATGCCACAGGCAGGTACTCATAAGGAGACGAATATGAACGAAGACGTGGTCAATATGGAAATCAGGAAATTTCTGAAAAAAGTCGGCATTACCTCGCAGCGCGAGATCGAAAAGGCACTGCAGGCGGCGATTGAGGCGGGCAAGCTGACCGGCAACGAGCAGGTCGCAGTGTCCATCAAGCTGGAAATGCCGGGCATTGGCCTGGTGCACACGCTGGACGAATCAATTTCGCTGGAATAATTATTCGCGACTGCTGCACCGGTTGACGTGCCTGCCGTTGGCGGTGCTGTTTTTTTGTGTCGTGTATGGAACATTATAAACCTGCAGGAGCGGCTTGTAGCCGCGATCGCGCCTGCAAGGCGCTCACAGCAGGGTTATTTTTCAGGTACTGGTCGTCGCTCCGGCTGTGCATCAAAGATGATGTTTTCTGCGCCATTGTAGATCAGAAAGTGCTTGCCCTTGGCGCGGGCAATCATGGTCATGCCGAGTTCCTGCGCCAGCTCCAGTCCCATGTGCGTTACACCGGAACGCGACAGCAGCACCGCAATCCCCATGTGCGCGGTCTTCATGACGATCTCGGAGGTCAGGCGACCGGTAGTGTAGAAGATCTTGTTATCACCACTGATGTCGTCGAGCCACATATACCCGGAGATGGCATCGGCCGCATTGTGACGACCGACATCCTCGGTGTACATCAGACTGTCAGCACCCTCGCACAGGGCGCAGCCGTGTACGGCGCCGGAGCGACGGTAGATTTTGTTGCGATCGGAAATGTTGTCGAGTAATGCATAAATGACTGACTGCTGAATTTTGATGCCGGGTAGCTGCAGGCTATAGAGGTTGTCCAGTGTACAGCTGAACACCGTGCCCTGGCCGCAACCGGTTGTTACCGTACGTTTTTTCAGTTTCTCGTCCCAGCCTTCGATACCGTCAAAGGTAGTGACCTGCGCGGATTCGGTGCGCTGGTCGACGCGGATGGATTTGATTTGTTCGAGGCGCTCGACAAAGCGCTGGTTGCGCAAATATCCCAGTGCCAGCGCTTCCGGGTGTGCGCCGATGGTCATCAGGGTCACGATCTCGCGGCCGTCTACGTACAGCGTCAGTGGTGATTCACCGGGCACCTCGACCTGACGCGGCGCATTGTATTCATCGATGGCGGTCACCGGATGCGTCGGTGACAGGCCTGCGTTGGTGATCTCCGGTCGATAGCGGCTGTTCGACATGTGTGCTTCCGTTGTACCTGTATCGTTCATGCCTATACTATGGGTATTCATCAGCGAAGACCACAACACCGCAATCAGGATTTCTGTATGCAGGATTCACTCGCCGCAACATCACCACGCAGCCGCCCGGTGGCCGTGCTGGTGGAGTACCAGGTGGTGCATGACAATCGCTGGATCGACGGCCGCTGGGTCGTCACCGGTGTGGTGGCCGCGGAGCAGCACACCGATGCGGACATGCACTGCAGGCTGGTGCACTCAAACGACGCCGGAAAGCAGTATCTGTGGACCGGTTTGAGTATTGAACTGCACAGGGATGATGCAGAGAGCTTTTACTGCAACCTGATGAGTGATAATCCCAGTGTGTTTGTTATCTGTGACGAAGAGCAGGACGGACCACTGCAGCCATCAATAGTTACCCTGAGTTACTCTGAAGCCACTACCTATATGGAGACTGACCAGCGGGTGGAGCGCGTCGAGATGCCGGCCGAGTTGTACCGCTGGCTGGAACACTATGTTCTGGAGAACTATGTGCCGGAGCAAAAGAAGAAGCGCAA
>JAQBDO010000206.1:0-5059 GCA_032124375.1 Gammaproteobacteria bacterium | reverse complement strand
CACGCAGCAACTTGTTATTCAGGTCATGCCCGGACTTGTAACCACTGAAAGCACCTATAAGGCTATGGCCAAGCAGGTAAAGATCACCAATCGCATCCAGGATCTTGTGCTTCACAAACTCGTCACGATAACGCAAACCATCCTCATTGAGGACACGATAATCATCCAGTACCACGGCATTATCCAGACTACCGCCAAGCGCCAGCTTACGCTCCCTTAACTGCTCGATTTCGCGCATAAAACCAAAGGTCCTTGCACGACTGACTTCCTTAACAAAGGAGGTCGTGGAAAAATCAATCTCGGAATGCTGGGTGTTGGACTTGAATACCGGATGATCAAACTCGATAGTGAAACCGACCTTAAAGCCATCAAACGGCTCAAAGCGGGCGATCTTGTCACCATCTTCCACCTGTACCGGGTGCTTGATGCGGATAAACCTTTTCGCCGCGTTTTGTTCTTCAATACCTGCCGACTGTATAAGGAATACAAACGGGCCGGCACTGCCGTCCATTATCGGAACTTCCGCTGCACTCAGATCGATATACGCATTATCGATACCGAGACCTGCCATCGCCGAAAGCAAATGCTCGACGGTGGAAATCCGAACACCCTGATTAACCAGGGTCGTTGAAAGGCGTGTATCACCCACATTTTCCGGACGCGCCTTAATACGGATAACTGTCTCCAGATCAACGCGACAAAATACGATACCGGTATCAACCGGTGCCGGACGCAATGTCAGGTAGATTTTTTCACCCGTGTGTAAACCCACGCCAGTAGCGCGAATTACATTTTTGAGAGTACGTTGTCGAATCATGGCGTTGTATGCCTCTTAAAACAGCCGTTTTCCTCGGACAAGTACCAGAAAAGCCGCGGTGACTCTATCACACGCGCGCGCGACTGCATAGAAGCAGTGTCTAAATGAAAACATTCATCGCGCGATTATTTGTAAATCTTATCTTTACATAAAATATACAAATAGCTCATCTGCCCTACTACCGGTCCTGACTGATCCCCAGCCAGAACCGGTCTGCCCCCCATTTTTCAGATCATGAGCTAGTCAGCCTGACGTCGTAAAAATGCCGGAATATCGAGGTAATCCATGTCCTCTGCAGAATTGCCTCCGGTCGCCTGAGCACGCTGGGCCGCCTTGTTCTTGTTGCGCAATACCGTCGGACGGTCGTAGTCCTCATCCCCCGTCGGTTTGCTCACGTGGATCAGGGAAGGCCTTTCGGCCGGCATGGGCTTGTTACTCATACCCAGGCCAGTTGCCACAACAGTTACCCGCAATTCGTCACGCATATCCGGATCAATCACTGTACCCACGACCACAGTGGCATTTTCAGAGGCAAATGCCTTCACCGTGTTACCCACCTCCTCGAACTCCCCGATGGCCATATCCATACCGGCCGTCACGTTCACGAGGATGCCATTGGCCCCCATCAGGTCGATATCTTCCAGCAACGGACTGGCAATAGCCGCTTCCGCCGCTTCACGCGCGCGGTCCGGGCCCTTGGCGGTACCGGAACCCATCATGGCCATACCCATTTCCGACATCACTGTCCTGACATCCGCAAAGTCGACATTGATCAGGCCCGGACGGGTGATCAGTTCAGCTATGCCCTGCACCGCACCCAGCAACACATCGTTGGCGGCACGGAAGGCCTCCAGCAGACTGATCTGCTTGCCGAGCACCAGCTGCAGCTTCTCGTTAGGAATCGTGATCAGGGAATCAACATACTGACTGAGCTCCTTGATACCGTTATGTGCCACATGCAGACGCCGGGTGCCTTCAAAGGTAAACGGCTTGGTGACCACCGCAACCGTCAGAATGCCCATCTCCCTGGCGATCTGCGCAACTACCGGTGCAGCACCCGTGCCCGTGCCACCGCCCATACCCGCTGTGATAAACAGCATGTCAGTGCCCTCAATGACCTCGGCAATCCGGTCACGATCTTCATGGGCCGCCTGGCGTCCAACATCCGGATTTGCACCGGCACCCAGTCCCTTGGTGATGTCCGCACCGATCTGCAATGTAGACCGTGCTGACATGTTTTTCAGTGCCTGCGAATCGGTATTGGCACAGATAAACTCAACACCGTCAATATTTGCATCCACCATATGTTGCACCGCATTACCACCACCACCGCCAACACCGATTACCTTGATTACCGCACTTTGCCCACATGAGTCGAGTAGTTCAAACATGATGTCTCCTCCTTACAGAAACAACAATTAAGCCCAAAGAATTAACATTAATATAAAGTGCGGCCCTGCCAACCTCACTGATCACAACCGCACTGCCACGACAATTACCAACTACCTAAAAATTTCCCTGAAACCAGCCCCTCATCCTTTCCCAAACACCACGCACGCCCTTACCGAGACCGATATCCATTGGTCGCTGGTCACGGTTATGATGACCAAACAGCAACAGACCGACACCGGTCGCAAAAATCGGATTACGCACCACATCCACCAGGCCGGTCACGTACTGGGGAACACCCAGGCGTACCGGCATATGAAAAACCTCTTCCGCGAGGTCAATCAGCCCCTCGATCTTGGCACTGCCACCCGTCAACACAATGCCTGCGGCGATCAGGTCCTCGAAGCCGCTGCGACGCAGTTCTGCCTGTATCAGCGTCAGCAGTTCCTCGTAACGTGGCTCAACCACTTCAGCCAGCGTCTGTCGTGCCAAACGACGTGGCGCCCGGTCACCAACACTGGGAACCTCGATGCTTTCCTCGGCGCTGGCCATATGAGTGAGCGCACAGGCATACTTGATCTTTATCTCTTCTGCATATTGAGTCGGCGTACGCAGCGCCACCGCTATATCATTGGTCACCTGATCACCGGCTATCGGGATAACGGCGGTATGACGTATGGAACCCTCGGTGAACACCGCAATATCCGTGGTGCCTCCACCGATATCGACAATACAAACACCCAGTTCCTTCTCATCCTCGGTCAGCACCGAGTAACTGGAGGCCAGTTGCTCCAGAATAATGTCATCGACTTCCAGCCCGCAGCGGCGCACACACTTGATAATGTTCTGTGCAGCGCTAACCGCACCGGTCACCATATGTACCTTTGCCTCAAGGCGCACACCCGACATACCCACCGGCTCACGAATACCTCCCTGATTATCAATGACAAATTCCTGCGGCAGGATATGCAGAATTTTCTGGTCCGCCGGTATCGCCACCGCGCGCGCAGCATCAATGACTCGCTCGATATCACTGGGGGTCACTTCCTTGTCGCGAATCGCCACAATGCCATGCGAGTTCAAACTGCGTATATGACTGCCGGCAATACCCGCATAGACCGAATGAATCTGGCAACCCGCCATAAGTTCCGCTTCTTCTACCGCACGTTGTATCGAGTGCACGGTCGATTCAATATTTACGACCACACCCTTTTTGAGTCCGCGGGAGGGATGTGAACCAATACCAATAACCTCCAGCTCCCCTTCCGGCATTACCTCACCGACAATCGCAACTACTTTCGAAGTCCCGATATCCAGACCCACTATCAAATTTTTCTCTGTCTTCTTCGACATTACGATAAATTCCTACCCGTCTAACCCTGTTTCCCCACCGTGTTTTCCCGGTAGACAGAAAAACCATTGCTGTAGCGCAGATCGACACGCTGCAGGTCATCCAGTCGTCCGGCAAAAACATCCGGCCATGCACGAACAAAACGCTGTAGCCGCCGCCGTCCATCCGCACGTCCGAGTTCCAGCAATACCGCATTATCCAGTTGCAGATGCCAGGCCCGACGATTATCCAGTTCCATGCGCGTAACACTGATCCCGAGTGGCGCCAGCGTTTTTGTAACCGCCTGAAAATTCTGCAGCACTTTCAGCTGCTGGCCATCCGGCCCCGCCAAGGCTGGCAGGGTTATGGAAATATCGGTTTTCTCCGGCGTAAATGACTCACCCTGCTCATTAAGGAAACCATCCGTCCCCCAGCGAGCAACCGGCTGTTGTTCTTCGATCTGCAAGCGCAATGTTTCCGGCCAGATCCGCTTCACGCGGGCCTTGTGAACCCAGGGCAGCTGCTCGGCAGCATCACGTATAGCCGCCACATCTACCGTAAAAAAACCACCGGTCGCATGCGGCGCAACCGCTGCCTGCAATTGCTGCTTGTCCAGGTATCTGAAATCACCCTTGGCTTCCACCACATTGAGCGGAAAACGCCGGGGATCTGATAACCATTGCTTGCCCAGCAACACTGTTGACGCCAACATTGCAACCAGTAACAACCCCGTTAACGAGCGTGTGTTGCGCTTCAACAGTTCAACCAGTCCCTGCACAGATAGCTGCCGAGAGTCAGACACAATCAGCCTCCCTGCCCTTGGCCGTGGCCAGTCCCAGGCTGGCGTCCAGTATGCCGCACACCAGCTGACGGAAATCGATGCCGGCCGCCTTTGCCGCCATCGGCACAAGACTGTGCCCCGTCAGACCCGGCACCGTGTTGACCTCGATAAACCAGGGCTGACCGGCAGTGTCCAGCATAAAATCCACGCGCCCCCAACCACTTGCCCCGACAGCCCGGCAAGCGGCCAGCGACAGTGACTGTAATTGCGCTTCAGTTGCAGCCTCCAGACCACAGGGGACCAGATAGCGGGTGGTATCCGCTTCATACTTCGCTTCATAGTCATAAAAAGTATGGGGTGTCTCCAGCCGGATCAGCGGCAACACCTCATCACCCAGTACACCGGCAGTATATTCAACGCCGTCTATCCACTGCTCGGCGAGCACCGCAGCGTCGTAACGCGCCGCCAGTTCCCAGGCCGCCAGCAAGTCATCAGCAGCATCCACTTTACTAATGCCAATACTGGAACCCTCGTGCGAAGGCTTTATGATCAACGGGTAGCGCAGGCTGTCTTTCGCAGCGAGCACCCCGGCTTTGCAGGTCAACACCGTGAAGGCCGGTGTAGGAATACCGGCACTTAGCCACACCTGCTTGGTGCGCAACTTGTCCATACCCAGCGCAGACCCCAGCACACCACTGCCGGTATAAGGCAGGCCAAGCGTCTCCAGCATGCCCTGAATAAC
>JAQBDO010000205.1:0-3433 GCA_032124375.1 Gammaproteobacteria bacterium | reverse complement strand
GCCGGGATCCGGTAACCGGCTGAATTTTATGAGCTGAATCGTATATCCGGACTGCGACACCCGGACCAGGCAACTGCTCAATTATCGTTAATCTTTCCTTAAGACAGGTTCGCTACTGTATGCCGCGTACAGTTTCTTCTTGATTAAGGACGATTATCATGCACACGACCATTCGATACGCAACCGGCTTTTTAAAAGCGTTACTGCCAGTGGCGCTTCTTGGCGCAATAGCAAACTCACCAGCGCTGGCCTACGAACTAATTGATCTTGGTGCAAATGTGGAGCCCAAGGCCATAAATAATTTTGGTGTCGTAGTTGGTTCCAGCAATACGGACCAGTATCCAGCCACCGCATTTAGCTGGTCTTCAGCTGGTGGCTTCGATCTGATCAAAGATGGAACCAGTGCCAATGCGGTAAATGATGATGGGCTGATTGCAGGCAGTACGATTGATGGTGCATTTGTTGGTACGCGTCAATGGAGTGACTACGGCGCTTTCGGTATAAACCAGTCGGGTGAGGTCGCAGGCTATAACGTCGGTAAAAACCCGTACCAGCCAAGGTCGCTGCCCCTCAATCCCGCCATATTTAATGGCAACAAGTGGAAAGTCTTCGATATCGCGAAGCTGTACCCGCGAGGCACACGCCAGGGGGTCTACGCCGACAGATTTATCCTCAATAGCATCAATGACGCTGGCATTACGGTTGGCTATAAATACCGTTACGGGTTAGCAGGTTCAGCAGCCATTTTGATCGACACAAATGGACCTGTGAATGACGCGTCTGACGTGGTTTATCTGTCGACTCCCTACGGCGGTAGTGCTGTTGCTATCAACAATAGCAATATGGTCACAGGCACCACCGGCAGCAATTCAAGCACCGGCGAATACGCCCACGCTTTTCTCTATGACTATAACGCGAATACCGTCATCGACCTGGGCACTCTTCCGGTCAATGATACCGAGTCTGGCTTGAGCAGTGCCGCTTACGATATCAACGACCTGAATCAGGTGGTCGGCAGTTCCCGGCTGATTACTGCCAATACCAGCCTCAACGACCCTGCCAAGTACCATGCCTTTATCTGGGAAGACGGGCAAATGAGCGATCTGAACAGCATGGTTCAGGAATTGCCAGCAGGCTGGATCCTGAACCGCGCCACGGCCATCAACGAAAACGGTGACATCGCTGGCGTTGGACTATTTGCGGGGATAGACGGAGTCATGCAAGAACATGGTTTTCTACTGACGAATGGCACCATAGCAGCACCGCCACCTGTCGAAAACCCGCTGCCTGTTGTGGCAGCAGCCAGCGCCGATCCTGTCTCTGGCAAGGCTCCGCTGATGGTTAACTTTGATTCATCCGGCTCCACTGGCGCAAATCTCGAATATTCCTGGGATTTTATGGATGGAACTTCCAGCACAGCTGCAAATCCATCGCATGAATTCACCCTGGCCGACAGCTATCCAGTGACGTTGATTGTCACTGACAATCAGGGCACCGTGGCAACCAGCGTCGTCACCATCACTGTTAGAAAAGGCAGGAGCAAGTAGCCAGTCACGCCCTGGCTTCCCGTGATTGACGGGAAGCCAGTAGTGTCAGGACGCATCAAGACATGCACCCGGCTGAACAAAACAGGCGGCCGGCAAGACGCCACGCAATCATCATTCACTTTGCAGTACATCAACAATAGCGTTCCCGATAAACATGCGCCGCCGTGATACCCTCACCGTAACAGACCACCTGCAGCGAGCACCATGTACCACGGGGAACGATTTAACAGCATCAGTCACCTGATCGGTGCCGCACTGGCCCTTGCCGGCCTGGTAGTGCTGGTGGTATTCGCTGCCTTGCAGGGTGATCCGTGGAAAATTTTCAGCTTCAGTATCTATGGTGCGTCCCTGTTCCTGCTGTATACCCTGTCGACGCTGTATCACTCGTTACGCGGACGGGCCAAGACATTTTTCCAGAAGCTGGATCACGTAGCCATCTACCTGCTGATTGCGGGTAGCTATACCCCGTTTACCCTGGTAACCCTGCGCGGCGTCTGGGGCTGGACCCTGTTCGTCATTATCTGGGGACTGGCGATCGTTGGCATTATTGTGGACAGCCTGCACAAGCAAGGTGCACGCACCCTGCAAATGGTTATCTACCTGCTGATGGGCTGGTTGATACTGGTGGCGACTTACCCGCTGATCCAGGCTCTGCCCGGTGGCGGTCTGGTACTACTGGTGCTGGGTGGCGTGTTCTACACCAGCGGTATAATTTTTTATGTCCTTGATGGAAGAATCAAACACGCGCACGGTATATGGCACTTATTCGTGCTGGCCGGCAGCATCTCGCACTTTCTGGCAATACTTCTGTACGTCTTGTAAATGTGGATCTTCCCCTGATAAAGGGGGCAACACAATGCGTTCCTGCTGTTAGCCGAACGCCCGGGGCGAATTCACTTGTGCCCGGCGCTTAATCGGGTATTCGACCAGCGGCGTTTCATCGTGATCTGTCCTGGCTGCGCAGTCGTAACATGCCCGTTGGCCGAATGAATTCGGCCCTGCCGGGGGAAGCGCTGTAACCGTTAACCAGGGAATCCCTGATTAATGACTTTGCCGTCTTTCCGGCAGCTACCGGAATCCGATATGCCGCCCGAGTTACGTTTCACTTCATGCAAACTACGGTACTGGTTTTTTCAGTTCCCAGCTCCTCCAGTTTCAGGTTACTCAGACGCCTGTCAGCCTTGCGGCTGCGATCAAAGATCACCACACATCCACTGGTGTCCGTGAAGGGGAATGCATTGACTGCCCCATAACGACGCCGCTGGAAAACTCTTTTTTCTTCCATAACCCTGTGTCTCTCGTCAATGTACACTGCCCCTTGCCCGCCCATCCGGCAGCAGCGTCAAAGTGGCTTGTTATTATTATGTTTGCCACTGTCCAAACAATAAGACCTTGTGATGAACCCGTATATTGGTCTTTGGTACGACGGCTGCCCGCTACAGAAAAATACCGTCATCCCGGTGCAGGCCGGGATGACGGTATGGATGTTTTGATAGAACCATCCCGCCCAGGGCAGTGACATTCCAATCCGCCCTGTTTTTCACCTTACTTAATCCTGTCTTAAGCATACTGCTATACGCTATCTCCCCACCTGCACCAAAACTCTCGCAAGTAACTGTTATATAACGAGGAGCCTTCAAAATGGCTAACACAGCGACTCAACGCCATGCGTAACAACAGATAAAGATGCCCGTGCTATCAATCAACAGGCAGGGGGGCATCATCGGCACCGGGATAACACAGCGTGTTGTCACCGACAGCTATTGCCAGCCGATCACACTGTAGCCCTTGTCGGACAGACATTTATTGACGAAATTCATGAAGATGGGAGCCTGTTCTGTAGACTGAAAACCGCCCTGCACCGCGCCGGTAGCCGCACCCGCAGC
>JAQBDO010000204.1:0-3093 GCA_032124375.1 Gammaproteobacteria bacterium | reverse complement strand
GCTTCCATCACGGCGTTGATCGTGTTGGTGCCGGTTACGTTAACTGCAGGCAATGCATACCCACCTGACTTGGCCGCTTCGACCAGTGTTTTATAGCCTTTGCCGGTGACCACACCGGCTTTCAATGTACTTTTGCTCATGGGTGATTCCTTGTATGAAAACTGCATACCATTCTAGCCGTAATCGTCCAGCGGTAGAAGGAAATCTGGCAAAGATTTACCCGCCTTCTTTCAAGCGCAGGCAGCATAGGGTTGAAATCGTGCACCCGGAAAACCCGAGACACTCAAACAAGCCGGGATGCAGGTCGCACGGCTTTATGACATGGCATGCCGGACCAGCACCAACAGTCCCTGAAACAGCAGGTTGCTGGCCATCACACAGAATATTATTCGCAGCCCGCCAGAAAGAAGAGAAAATATGCAGTGTTGAGGTTACTATACTGCCAGAACTTGTAAGCACTATAATAGATGCAGCTTATTCAATCATGAAGATATTAAAAAAATTGCTTCCTGACATGCAGCGGGGCGAACCTGGAATCCGAGAAGATTTATCCACAAGAATGTTACAGTCGGTACGCTAAAGGTCTGGGTGCACTACCATTTATTTAAAACACTTCAATCTGTCTGAACGGCCGTTCTCGATTACGCCGGATCCGCGTTTCCTCTATATGAGCTTGCGTCACCGGGAAGCGTTGGCGCACCTGCTTTATGGTCTGGGAGAAAGTGGTGGCTTTGTTCAACTCACCGGCGAGGTAGGAACCGGCAAGACCAGCATATGCCGATGTCTGCTGGAGCGCGTGCCGGACAATGTTGATCTGGCCCTGGTGTTGAATCCCAAGGTGACATCGATCGAATTGATTGCCACGGTGTGTGATGAGCTGGGTATCGAATACCAGCACAAAGATGCCAGTATCAAGATGCTCACCGATGTGCTGAATCATTATCTGCTGGGAGCCCATGCCAAGGGTCGGCGAACGGTGTTGATCATTGACGAAGCCCAGAACCTGAGTGCCGACGTACTCGAACAGATCCGCCTGCTGACCAACCTTGAGACTTCCACACAGCAACTGCTGCAGATTGTCCTGATCGGGCAACCGGAGCTGCGCACACTGTTGCAACGCCAGGACATGCGTCAACTGGCCCAGCGGGTAACAGCCCGTTATCACCTGGAACCCCTCGACCGGGAAGAAACCGGGGCCTACATCGAGCACCGCTTACAGATTTGCGGCGCAACCAGACCCATTTTTAAAAAGTCAGCGGTGGATCGGATTTACAGGTTATCCGGCGGAATTCCCCGCCTTATTAACGTCTTGTGTGATCGCGCCTTGCTCGGTGCTTACACCGAAGGCAAGTTGCAAATCGACAGGAGAATTGTCCGGCAGGCGGCGAAGGAATTGCAGGGCGGCGAATTGCATCAAACCCGCGCCAGGCTCAGTTACCGATTGTTGGCCGGTGGCCCGATTGTGCTGATTCTCCTTGGTATTGTCCTTTATATTTTTTGGCAACGTCCGGAGCTTGACCGCGTACTGGATCAAGCGACAGTTGAAGCTTCGCCGGCGACGCCCGCAGATGACACAGCTGTTGATAAACCGTCGCCCCAGGTCTCCATGGCACCGCCCGCAAATGCTTTGCCGGAGGTAACTACCCTGAGCAGCCCGGACAGCCAGTCAGGTTCGCTGGCGGCAGCGCTGCTGACGGCGAATGAATCCTGGTCACTTGCTGCCTGGACGGGGTTGTTTGCCCGATGGTCTTTCAAACTGCCCGCAGCCGTCGCGCCTGAGTATTGTGTTTTTGCCGTTGACCTGGGGTTGTATTGCCTGGTTGAACACGGTTCCTGGGGGCTATTGCGCCAGTACAACCGGCCGGTGATCATGGGGCTGATTGCCAGCGATGGCCAATCTGTTCCGGTGCTTTTGCAGCACCTTGATAACGGGGTGGCTGAATTGATTATTGGCAACGAGTCATTCCGCATGGCTATCGGCGAGCTTGATCGCTACTGGTTAGGTGATTTCACATTGTTGTTTCAGTCGTCACCCAATGGCTACTTGTTACTCAAGGCAGGAGATCGAAACCCGGATGTTGCCTGGCTGCGTCAGTTGCTGGAAAAAAGCCCAGCAGGTAAGCCTGCCGGCCAGTGATCCGCTGTACTTCGATGTCCGTTTGCAAAATCAGGTGATGGATTTTCAGCGTAGCCGCGGCCTGACAGCCGATGGTGTGGTGGGCAAACAAACACTGATTCAACTCAATAATTATTCCGACAGGAATGCCCCCATGCTGTCGATTGAATCTTCCTGAGTCGTCAAGATATGTCCTATATCCTCGAAGCACTTAAAAAAGCGGATCAGGAGCGCGATATTGGCGCTGTGCCTGATCTTGCAACGTCCCACGAGGACATGCATCCCCAACGCCGCTCTTATCGATGGCCCTGGATTATCGTGGCGCTGCTAAGTGTAAATGCTGTGCTGGTGGTTGTGTTGTTGAAAGACAGGGTTACAAAGGAAACAGAAGTGCCCGTTACAGCACAGGTTCCACTTGAACGGCAGACAGCCCTGATAAAAGCGCAACCGGTGCTACCGATTCAACAAACCAGCGAACCTCCGATTAGCCAGGCGCCAACTGCGGAAAAGCCAGTTTTACCGGAACCAGTGTTACCGGAAAATGAGCCGATACGTTCTGCCGGCGAGTTGGTGGTGTTGCCAGCACCCCCGTATTTGCAGGATTCCGAGCCGTCGATACCGCCAGAAGAAGAATCAGATTTGCAGATGGATGCCATGACTGACGCGAATGACAATTCGCAATTGCAGAGTTGGTATGAGATGCCACAGGAATTCCGCAACAAACTTGAATTGCCACGCCTCGATGTTCACGTGTATTCGGAAGAGCATCAGAGGCGCTTTATTATGGTCAACCAGGAAAAATACCGCGAGGGTGATAGACTCGCAAGCGGGCTGCTGTTGGAGGAAATTTTGCCTGATGGCATGGTAATATCCTACCAGGGCGAGCGCTTTCGAGTCGAGCGGTAGATGCCTCTCGCAGGCACTTGAACAGCAAGAACCGGGTACAGGGCCTGGTGCACCCAATGAGCAGTCAGTCC
>JAQBDO010000203.1:0-3122 GCA_032124375.1 Gammaproteobacteria bacterium | reverse complement strand
AAAGACCTGCATCTTGGTAATGATTTCCTGCACCTGTGCCAGTCGCTTCGCGTTGATAGCAGAATCAGAGTTCAGGTCAATCGGGCAGGCCACACCGCCGACCAGAAAGTTCGGGTGCGGATTCTTGCCACCGAAGATGGCCTGCAGCTTGGCCACATCACGCTGCCAGGCGAGCGCCTCCAGGTAATGCGCCACCGCCATCAAGTTGGCTTCCGGTGGCAGCTTGTAGGCCGGGTGGCCCCAGTAACCATTGGCAAAGATACCCAGCTGACCGCCCTCGACAAAGGTCTTCAACTTCTTTTGCGTATCGGCGAAATATCCGGGTGAGGATTTCGGGTAGCTGCTGATGGACTGTGCCAGCGTCGAAGTGGCCGCCGGGTCGGCCTTCAATGCCGAGACTACGTCGACCCAGTCGAGTGCATGCAGGTGATAGAAATGCATCACGTGGTCATGCACATACTGTGCACCACTCATCAGATTACGAATCAGCTGGGCATTCGGCGGGATCGGATAGTCCAGTGCATTTTCCACCGCACGAATGGACGCCAGCCCGTGTACCAGCGTACACACACCACAGATACGCTGCGCAAACGCCCAGGCATCTCGCGGGTCACGTCCACGCAGAATGATTTCGATACCACGCACCATGGTGCCGGCCGAGTAGGCCTTTGCAATACGGTCACCATCCATTTGCGCCTCGATACGCAAGTGGCCCTCGATGCGGGTGATTGGATCAACAACAATGCGCTCAGTCATAATGTGTAGTCCCTTAGGAATCCAGAAATTCGGACAAGATCCGGTACTGTTGAGTAGCTTCCTTCCCGGCCGTGTCATCGCCCGTTACTATCGACCTGGAAGTCTGCGCCATCCTGCTGCTCAGTGCAGCCTGCCAGGCCGGGCCACTGGGCATTTGCCCGATGGGTGTCAGCGCTGCGGTTGCTGCGCGCGCCACGAAATAACCGGCCTGCTCTGACCAGTCACCTTCAGAACCGCAGCGGGTATGGCAGTCAAAGGTGGTCGCCCTGGCAGTTTTCAAGGCCTCTGCAAGCTCGCCTGCCGTGGCCTCGCTGTTGCCGGCGACCCGCAGCACACGGGCAATACGTTCATCGGTGCACAACCCAAGGATATTCTCCACAAAACGCGCAGCAACCAGCCGCTGCCGGGTTGCATCAAGGCCGTCAAGCGCCTGCCTGAATTCAGTATCATTGATCACCTGGGTCATCACTCCTTGCTCCCTGTTTGTTTGCTGTCGGCAAGATGCTCTGCAATCATCTCCGTCAGGCTGAGCACCGGCATGTCCATGCCATATTCCTCCAACCCGTCTTCAAGATGGATGCGGCAGTTGGAGCAGGCAGACACAATGGCATCGGGATGGATAGCATCCAGCTGTTTTTTCTTGCGATTGAAGGCCTTCAGGCGCAACGTGTCAGCGCGCTCATTACTGCTGACACCGCCACCGGCGCCGCAACACCAGTTCATGGTGCCGGTCTCCGGCATCTCTACAAAATTTTCCACTACCATATTCATCAGATTGCGTGGCTGCTGCACCACGCCACCGCGACGCGAGACCTGGCACGGATCGTGGTAGGTCAGGCGCTGCGTTTCCTTGCCAGTGGTTTTCAGGCGACCCTGTGCACGCAACTCGTCCAGCAACTCCAGGATGTGTACAACCTTGAAGTTATAGGGACGTCCGATCAGGTTGGGGCCTTCCCAGCGGATTGCCATGTAGGCATGACCGCACTCCGGGCTGATGACATACTTGACCTTGAGCTTGCCGGCGGCAGTAACTGTGCGTTCGACCAGTTCCGCGGCGATCTCGGACACACCGATCTGGATACCGCTGTTGGTGGCCTCAAATGCCTCACTGGAAATCGTCCAGGAGACCTTGGCGTGTTTGAATATCCTGGCAATAGCGCTGATGAACTCAGGGAAGTTCATGATCTCCATGGAGGACAGCAGCAGCATGTAGTCGGCGCCCTCCACATCCACCGGGATCGACAACCCGCACTCCTTTTCCGCGTGTCTGATCTGCGCCTGCAACGCGGGCAGTTTTACACCCATCGGGCTGCCAATGGTTATGGCCCGCTGGGTGGCCCCGATCAGACCCGGGGGCGCATGCCCGGCTGCCGCCATGCCCTCTCGCATCTTGCGGACCATGTAGGCAATGTCGTTCCCGACCGGACACACCATGGAGCAGCGGCCACACATGGTGCAACTGTCATAGACCAGCGTTTCCCAGTCCGTCAGCTCCGCATCGCTAACCGCTTTGCTCAGTCCCAGCGCCTTGGCCAGCCGGCCCCAGAAGGTGTATTCCTGGCGCCACACTCGCCGTAACGGCTCCAGCTTGTGTATCGGCGTATATTTCGGACTGCTGGTCTCGGTATAGAACAGGCAGGCCTCGGCGCACAGGCCACAGCGCACGCAGCTGCTGAAAAAGGCCGCCATCGGCGCATCGATCTGTTCCTTGAAGGCATTGAGTCCACGTTCCAGTGAGGCACTCATGAGTTTACCCCCCGGTAACCGGCAATGGCGCCGTTGTAATAACGTGCCATGAAGAGTGTGAAGGCGTGCATCAGCTTGGTGAAGGGAAAAACCACCATCAGCAATTCAACGCTGAGAATATGAACAGTGATCAGCATCGCCGGTGGCGCCACGCCGACACGATGAAAGGCCAGGTAACCCGTCACCAGCGGCAGAATAGTCACCAGCCACACCAGGTAGTCCTGGAAACCTGACAGGAAGCGCATCACCGGATGCAGCAGCCGATGCGCGAGCACGGCGAGCAGCGCAATCATGGTCACGATCGTCGTGGCATCGATTATCGGGGTCGGCAGGGACGGCCAGCTCACACCCAGCACATTGTCAAACACCAGGATATGTGGTGCAAAGAACAACAGCACCACAAAGAAACCGATATGAAAAATATAGCCGGCCACCACATTAAATGTGGAACGCCGCAGGGTACCGCGATCCGGAATTGATCGTGAAAAAATAGTACGCAGACCACCGGCCACGGCCGAACCGCGCGCCTCCGCCAGGTTGGCCGTGCGACCCAGCACCAGGATCTCCAGGATGCGAACCAGGATGCCGATCAGGAAGATGACCGTGGCAACCTGCAGCGC
>JAQBDO010000202.1:0-4374 GCA_032124375.1 Gammaproteobacteria bacterium | reverse complement strand
GATACTCATGGCGACCAAGATCGTGGCGCCCAACGTGTGGGGCTGGATTGCTGATCATACCGGCCAGCGCATGCGTATCATCCGGATCGCATCATTGCTGGCCATTATTTCATTTGCGGGTGTGTTCGTTACCGATACCTTCTGGTGGCTGGCGACGGTGCTGGTGATCTTCAGTTTTTTCTGGAATGCGACGCTGCCACAGTTCGAAGTGACCACGATGAATCATCTGGGTGATGACATGCATCGCTACAGCGGTATTCGTTTGTGGGGCTCTGTCGGCTTTATTGTAGCGGTTGCCGGTCTCGGTGTAGTGCTGGGACATTACAGCGCTGTCGTGTTGCCGTATGTATTGCTTGGTCTGTTCGTGCTGATCTGGATCAACAGCCTGTGTGTGCCGGAGTCGGCAGCCGGACATCTGCCGCTCGAGCAGGAGCCGTTGCGCACGGTGTTGCGACGGCCGGTGGTGCTGTCCCTGCTGGCGGTGTGTTTTCTGGTGCAGGCCAGCCATGGTGCGTATTACTCGTTCTTTAGCCTGTACATGGAAGGCTTCGGCTATTCGACCACCGTGATCGGGCAGCTGTGGGCGCTCGGAGTATTGTCCGAGATCGGCGTGTTTCTGTTGATGCCGGTGTTGATGCCGCGCTTTGGCGCGCGCAGCCTGTTGTTGCTGGCGGTCGTGCTGACGACCCTACGCTGGTTGCTGACCGCGTTCTATGCCGATAATCTGGTCATTATCACTCTCAGTCAGACCCTGCATGCGGCCAGTTTTGGTCTGTATCACGCAGTTATGATTTTCATTATCCATTCGCTGTTTACCGGCACGCACCAGGGCCGCGGCCAGGCGCTTTACAGTAGTCTCAGTTTTGGTGCCGGTGGTGCGGCAGGCAGCCTGGTCAGCGGTTATCTCTGGAGCGGGCTGGGTCCACAGTCCATGTACCTGGTGGCCGCAGCGATCAGTCTTTGTGCAGTCGCTGTGGTGCTGTTCGGTGTCAGGGATATCCCCGATAGTTAAGTGGTAGAGCAGACTGGATCTAGGAGATGCCAGCTATATCCTATACAATTCAGCGTTTACCTCATCAAATTCATTAACGGGTCCACTTTGATGTCCAACAAGACGCTCTACGATAAACTTTGGGACTCTCATCTGGTTCGTCTGGATGAGCATGGTACGGGCCTTATCTATATTGACCGTCACCTGATCCACGAGGTGACATCACCGCAGGCCTTTGAAGGTCTGCGGATGGCAGGCCGCAAGCCGTGGCGTACGGATTCTATTCTTGCCGTGCCGGACCATAATGTGCCGACCACCAATCGCAGTGAGGGCATTGCTGATCCGATATCCAGGTTGCAGGTAGAAACGCTCGACCGGAATTGCGCGGAACTGGGGATTACCGAGTTTTTGATGAATGACCCTCGCCAGGGCATTGTCCACGTGGTTGGTCCGGAACAGGGTGCCACACTGCCGGGGATGACCGTTGTATGTGGTGATTCACACACCTCCACACACGGGGCTTTTGGAGCGCTTGCTTTTGGTATTGGTACCTCTGATGTTGAGCATGTGCTGGCAACGCAGTGCCTGATAATGAAGAAATCGCAAAATCTCGAGATTCGTGTCGACGGGCAACTGGCGCCGGGTGTTTCTGCCAAAGATGTCGTGCTGGCAATTATTGGCAACATCGGTACGGCGGGTGGTACAGGCTGTTCCATAGAATTTACCGGTTCTGCCATGCAGGGCCTGTCCATGGAAGGCCGGATGACCGTTTGCAACATGGCCATTGAGGCCGGTGCGCGCGCCGGTATGGTGGCGGTCGATGACACTACCATTAACTACCTGGCCAACCGTCCGTATACACCGAAGGGCGAACATTGGGAGCAGGCCGTTGCCAGCTGGAAGTACTTGCATAGTGACCCGGAGGCGATCTTTGAACGCACAGTTACGCTGCAGGCGGCACAACTCAAGCCGCAAGTCACCTGGGGCACATCACCGGAAATGGTTATACCGATTGATGGTGTTATACCTGATCCGGACAAGGAGCCTGACAGCGTCAAACGTGAAGGGATGCGTAATGCGCTGGTCTACATGGATTTGAAACCGGGGACAGCCATTACCGACATTCGTCCGGACCATGTGTTTATTGGTTCCTGTACCAATGCGCGCATTGAAGACTTGCGGGCGGCGGCTGCAGCAGTGCGTGGACGCAAGGTAGCCAGGAGCATCAAGCAGGCGCTGGTGGTGCCCGGTTCCGGACTGGTCAAACGCCAGGCCGAGACGGAAGGGCTGGACAGAATATTTACAGCCGCCGGGTTTGAGTGGCGAGAACCGGGGTGTTCAATGTGCCTGGCCATGAATGCAGATCGACTGCAGCCGGGGGATCGCTGTGCATCGACCTCCAATCGAAACTTTGAAGGCCGGCAGGGGCAGGGTGGCCGGACGCATCTGGTGAGTCCGGCAATGGCAGCTGTGGCGGCCGTCACCGGGCATTTCTCCGATGTGCGGGAAGAACAGGATTAGGCGATGGAAAAGTTTGACAAACATACTGGCGTGGTAATGCCGCTTGACCGGCATAATGTTGATACAGACGCGATTATTCCCAAACAGTTTCTGAAATCGATCAAGCGCAGTGGCTTCGGCCCCAACCTGTTTGATGAATGGCGCTACCATGATCATGGCGAACCTGGCATGGATCATGAGAAACGCAAAAAGAATCTCGACTTTGTGTTGAATCATCCGCGTTACGCAGGTGCTTCTGTGTTGCTGGCACGACACAATTTTGGCTGTGGCTCTTCCCGCGAGCATGCCGTTTGGGCGTTACTGGACCATGGTTTCCGCGTGGTGATCGCGCCGAGTTATGCGGATATCTTCCGCAATAACTGTTTCAAAAATGGTGTACTGCCGATTATCCTCGAAGAGGACGTTATTGACCGTTTGTTTGCCGCTGTGGACGCTACGCACGGCTATCAAGTGACTATTAACCTGCCTGCACAGCAGATCCATCTTCATAATGGTGAAATTATTGGTTTCGATATCGATCCGTTCCGCAAGGACTGTCATACACGCGGACTGGACGATATCGGACTGACGCTGGAACATGCCGGAGAAATTCGTGATTTTGAGGAAAGGCATCGGCAAGAAGCGCCGTGGCTATTTGATAAACAAAATTAATTAAGCTACTTAACTATATGATATGAAATATAATATTACTGTACTTCCGGGCGATGGTATTGGCCCCGAGATTATCGCTGAAGCAGTCAAAGTGCTGGAAACATTGCAGTCGGCGCATGGTTTGTCGATCGCAATGCAGCACGCTGATATCGGCGGGGCCGGTTACGACGCTCACGGTCACCCGCTACCGGCAGCAACACTCGATGCAGCTCGATTAGCCGATACCATTCTGCTGGGATCCGTTGGCGGACCGCAATGGGAACAGCTGGAACGCCACTTGCGTCCGGAGCAGGGCCTGCTGAGGTTACGCTCGGAACTGGCTCTGTTCGCTAATCTGCGCCCGGCCATTCTGTATCCACAGCTGGCAAATGCCTCGACATTAAAAGCGGAAGTCGTCAGCGGTCTGGATATCATGATCGTGCGCGAGTTGACGGGCGGAATTTATTTTGGCGAACCACGTGGCATACGGACACTCGATAACGGGGAGAAGCAGGGCTTCAATACGCTGGTTTATTCAGAATCGGAAATCGAACGCATCGGTCGTTCGGCATTCGAGATCGCACGCAAGCGCGATGGTCGTTTATGTTCCGTTGACAAGGCCAATGTACTGGAAGTCTCTGAACTGTGGCGCCAGGTGATGAACCGTCTGGGTGAGGAATACAGTGATGTTGAACTCAGTCACATGTACGTTGACAATGCAGCCATGCAACTGGTGCGTGAACCGAAACAGTTTGATGTTATCGTCACAGACAACATGTTTGGCGATATTCTTTCAGATGCTGCGGCCATGCTGACAGGCTCTATCGGTATGTTGCCATCGGCCTCGCTGGACTGTAACGGCAAGGGTATGTACGAACCCATTCACGGATCAGCGCCGGATATTGCAGGTCAGGGCGTTGCCAATCCATTGGCAACCATACTCTCTGTCGCCATGATGCTGCGCTATAGCCTCAACGAGGCAGTACTGGCAGACAAGGTAGAGACAGCAGTGGGAGCGGTGCTTGATGCCGGTTTGCGCACGGCAGATATTGCGTCCGGGGGGGTGCAGACGGTTGGCACGACGGCGATGGGTGATGCGGTGATTGCTGCATTGCAATAAGTACCATTGTCTTCATGTAGGGTCTCTTAATTAATCATCAGGGTAACTAAAACAGATGTCACGTAAATTTGATGTTGCAGTAGTGGGTGCCACCGGTGCGGTGGGTGAGGCC
>JAQBDO010000201.1:0-3035 GCA_032124375.1 Gammaproteobacteria bacterium | reverse complement strand
GCAGCCAAGAAAGCTGATCAGTTGCAGGAACTGTTCTCCGGTCGGGTAGAACACTGTACCCGCCAGTGTAACGGGTGCGGCGATCAGTCCGATGGCCAGCAGTGTGGTCGATAACTGTTCGCAGTCGAGCGGCGGGCACAGTGGATCTGTCGGGAGGAGAATGAGTTTGTAGGCGGCCATCGGGGTCATCCTGGTGAAGTGAACGGCGATGATACTATGGCTGTTCCTGCCGGGTTATATCCACCATACTACGGCTTACCGCAATTCAGTTTTTGAGTGAGGTGCTGCCCATGTCATCGCTGCAACCGTTTTCTGTGCATACCCTGGAAGTGGGCCCGATGGAAAATTTTGTCTACCTGATCCACGATCACGCCACGGATCGGGCAGCGGTTGTCGATCCGGCCTGGGATGTACCGGCTGTGCTGGCACTGGCTGAAGAAAAGGGTATGAAGATTACCGACATACTGCTGACCCACAGTCATCACGACCATATCAACGGTATCGGAGAAGTGCTGCAGAAGTATGATGCGCAATTACACCTGATGAAGGCCGAGGCGCAATTCTGGGAGGGCTGTTTCGACATGCCCACAAAGCACTATGGTGGCGATATCATAGCGCTGGGCGAGACGCCCGTTAAAACCCTGTTGACGCCGGGACACACCCCGGGTTCTGCCTGCTACCACGTTGGCAATGATCTGCTGACCGGTGATACCCTGTTTGTGTTTGGTTGTGGCCGTTGCGATCTGCGCGGGGGCGATCCGGAACAGATGTTTGTCACGCTGAAAAATATGGGTGAGCGCTTGCCGGCGGGTACGCTGATTCGTCCGGGCCATAATTATGCGCAAAAGACCACGGCAACAATGCAAGAGCAACTGGAGGGTAACCCCTTTATGCATTTCGACAGGGGTGATGATTTCAGGCACTATCGCATGGATTACCATGACAAGCACCGCGATTCACCCTATGGACCGGTCCGCAAGGGCGAGGAAATGAAATAAGCGGGGCGTCTCTCCGTTGCTGCGCACACGTGAACACAAACCCTGTAACCTGCGGGAGCGGATGTTATCCGCGATCCCATCGGATGATCTGACCATGCAAACAATATCCCGCTGTCTGTCCGCAACCCTGATTCTGTTTGCCAGCGTTTTTCTTGGCGCCTGTGCAACCATGGGTGTCTACAAGGAGGCGCCACGCGTTTCACTGGTCAGTATTCAACCGCAGCAAATGGGTATTCTTGAACAGCGCTTTACCCTGCAGCTGAGGATACTGAACCCCAATGATGTGGCGATCCCGATCGAGGGTCTGAGTTACGGTATAGAGATCAATGGTCGTGAATTTGCCTATGGCGTCAGTCGGCAGGACGTCGAAATACCCGCCTTTGGTGAGGCCTTGCTGGATGTGGAAGTCTCCAGCAACCTGTTGAACGTGGTGCGGCAGCTGCAGGCACTGGACAGTGAAACCCGCAGTCGCCTGGACTATCGCCTGAAGGGAAAAATCAGTCTCGCCAACAGTCCCGCCAGCCTGCCGTTTGACTATAGCGGTGAGCTGACCTATTTGCCGGCAACCGCGCAATGACCATGGCGGCTTTCAATGCCTTTCGAATCCATGAGCACGCCGATGGTACGGTGCGCGCAGGCCTGGAAAAACTCTCGCTGGATGACCTGTTACCCGGCGAGGTCGTGATTCGCAGTCATTATTCCAGTGTCAATTACAAGGATGCA
This sequence comes from Gammaproteobacteria bacterium, assembly GCA_032124375.1. Lineage (GTDB taxonomy): Bacteria > Pseudomonadota > Gammaproteobacteria > UBA9214 > UBA9214 > UBA9214. The sequence continues at coordinate 1,314 of JAQBDO010000201.1, read as the reverse complement.
CTGGCGGCAACCGGCAAGGGAAGAATCCTGCGTCGCTTTCCGCTGACAGGCGGCATCGATGTAGCCGGTGTGGTGACGTCATCGGATGATGCCCGCTTTCACAAGGGCGACCAGGTGCTGGTGACCGGCTGTGGTATGGGCGAAAGTCATGATGGGGGCTTCTCGGAAGTGGTGCGTGTGCCGGCCGACTGGGTGGTGCCGCTGCCGGAAGGTCTGTCGCTGTTTGATGCCATGGCGCTGGGTACGGCCGGTTTTACTGCGGCGTTGGCCATTGACCGCATGGAGCAGAATGGTCTGGCGCCGGGGCAGGGGCCTGTTGTCGTGAGCGGTGCCAGCGGCGGGGTCGGCAGCATCGCTATCGACCTGTTGAGTGGCTGCGGCTATGAAGTCGTTGCGCTCAGCCGCAAGCCGGAAATAAAAGACTATTTGCTGTCGCTGGGTGCCGTCGAAGTGCTGAATGTGAAAGCCCTCGCCGCAACTAACAAGCCACTGGAGGCCACGCGCTGGGCCGGGGCGATTGATAATGTGGGTGGAGAGCTGCTTGGCTGGTTGACGCGAACGGTGCAACCCTGGGGCAGTATTGCCAGCATCGGCATGGCCGGGGGGGTGGAGCTGCATACCACCGTCATGCCGTTTATTCTGCGCGGTGTGAGTATCCTCGGTATTACTTCAGCTAACTGTCCGATGACTCGTCGTGTCAAAGTCTGGCAGCGGCTGGCAACTGATATGAAGCCGCAACATCTGGCGAGCATTGTTAGCGGGCGGGTGACGCTGGATGAATTGCCCGGTGTTTTTGAAACAGTGCTCTCCGCGCAGCATTGCGGGCGCTATGTGGTGGATTTGCAGTAAGACACGCTTGCTGATCCGGTGTGGTGAAGAGAGCGAGATACTCACTGGATGCCGAAGCTGAAAACCCTGCCTGACTACCTCTGTCCGCGACTCGAGATTGTCTCTATTGGTTTGAATCCGTCGCTGCCGTCGGTGCGTGACGGGTTTTATTTTGCCAACCCCCGTAACCGTTTCTGGCGGGCGCTGAATGCAAGCGGTTTGATTGCTGAAGCGCTGACTCCCGGAATGGCCGCGATGGATACCTTGCTGGAACGTTATCGTATCGGCTTCACGGATGTGGTGAAGCGACCGACTGCCGGTGGACATGACTTGCGCGCGGCAGATTACCGGGAATGGTCGCCGCTGCTGTTGCAGAAGCTGGAAGAGTATCAGCCGAAGATCGCCTGGTTTCATGGCAAGCAGGCGTATGCCAATTACCTCAGGTATGGCGCAGGCGTAAAATCGTCCATCGCGTGGGGTGAGCAG
>JAQBDO010000200.1:0-4837 GCA_032124375.1 Gammaproteobacteria bacterium | reverse complement strand
TCGCTCCTGCGGATGTGGCGTGACGGGTACGTCGCGTTGCTCCTTTACCCGTCCTACGGTATGAGGTGTACTGCTGTTTTGTAGGACGGGTAAAGCGCAGCGTACCCGTCAGGCATTGGTGCCGGAGTCGAGGACAGTACTCGCTCCTGCGGATGTGGCGTGACGGGTACGTCGCGTTGCTCCTTTACCCGTCCTACGGTATGAGGTGTACTGCTGTTTTGTAGGACGGGTAAAGCGCAACGTACCCGTCATTGATTGTTTGCCGGAATGAGCGTGACTTCCACCCGGTTATTTCTGGCGGCAACACGATTCCATTCGTAGGCGCTGATGTCTTCATGCTGTGGCGGGTATTCCACCAGCGGCCGGCTGTAGAGATGCGGGATCAGTTCGATCTGGATGTCGCTGTTGTTAACCAGCGGTGACGTCGCCAGGAAATTTGCAAAGGCGATGGATTGCCGGCTGCCCAGTGACGGCAGATCTTGCAGGGGGTGTCCGATCGTGGTGCATTCGGTCGCCATCAAGTCAGCGGGTGGCAGGGTATAGCCATCCACATCATTGCCGCTCAGGCAGAACTCACCGAGGTGCGAGTGCAGTTGCACCACGCCGGTAAAACCGAGTGCAGCCAGCCGCGAAACCAGTTCCTGAATAATGGCCAGGCGCCGGTCACTGTAGGCTTCTTCATGGATGTCGTAAGGGCTGCTCTGGTTAATCGCCCAGGTGATGCTGTTGTAGAGCATGGAAGCCTGTTCGGCGGATTGCTGGCTGTTTGTTTCGAGTTGTCTGCGCAGCAGTGCGTTTTCTGAATTGTCTGCGCCGGCCTGTTGCCGCTGCGACAGTTGTGCAGATGCCAATTGCTTGAGTTGTAGTCGGGCATTGCTCAATGCGCTCTGTGACTGGTTGTAGCTGTAGGCCAGCCACAGTAAAGGTATCAGCATGATGCAGCCGATCAGCAAGGTAATAACGGCGCTGTTGTTGCTGCGTCGGCTGGAGGCCGGGTCGGCCAGTTGCGTGAGCGTTGCCTTAAGGTCGCGAACTTCCTCCACCATCTCGTGGTGATAGTTCTCCAGCAGTTCGCCGAGGTGGTTATGTGTTTCACGGCCATGGCTGGCGGCCAGTGCCGCTTCCCGGGCGATTTCCTCTATGTCTTCCAGATCCTCGTCAGAGCCGGGCAGAAGGTTTTCTTCCGGCAGCTCGTCCATCATGACAACGCGGTTTTTGCCGGCGGACTCCGTTGTGCGACGCTCTGTGACCAGCTTGAGGTTGCTGAGCACTTCGTACAGCTCGGCGGGTTCGACCTGTTTCGGAAGAATGCCGATGGCGCCGAGTGCGCGTGCCTGGCTGACATACAGATCTCCCTCTTTGGAGGTGTACATCATGATGGGAATAGTGGCGGTCGCCGGGTTGCTCTTGATGGCCTGTACGGCTTGCAGGCCATTCATACCTGGCATCATGTGGTCCATGAATATGACGCCCGGTGTCTTGTGCACAAGGTAATCGAGTGCCTGCTGTGCGGACTCCACCGTGTCGACGTGAAGGTTATGCTTTTCCAGCATACGCTGCAGTGTGATGCGAGCCGTCTTTGAATCATCAACAACCAGTGCGAGCCGGTGTGCCATGCGCAGTGTGACCTTGTGTGAAATTTGACGCTACTATAACCCAATCATATCACTGCGTGCGACCGGCAATCGCGGTTGGTGTTTCTTTAGCCGGTGTTGCGCATGCCGCTGGCAATGGCGTTAATGCTGCGCAGCAGTGGTTTCAGCCAGCGCTCGCGTTGCTCGTCCGTATGATCGGTATTGCGGTAACGCGACAACAGGGTGACCTGGATATTGTTGAGGGGGTCGAGATACGGATTGCGGCGGTACAGCGACAGATTCAGCTCGGGGTTTTCCTCCAGCAGTTGCTGGATGCCGCAGACCTGCAGCATCTGCGCAACCGTGCGAAGGTATTCAGTGCGGATCTTGCCGTAAATGCGCTCCGCCAGCCGCGGGTCGCTGGCCAGCCGGGTGTATTCGCGGGCGATATTCATTTCACCCTTGAACAGTGCCATCTGGATGTTGTCCAGCAGGGCGCGAAAGAACGGCCAGTCACGGTACATGGACTGCAGTGTGGCAAGGCGCGACGGGTCGTTGTTACACCAGTTTTCGAGTGCAGTACCGAGTCCGTACCAGGCGGGCAGGGTATGGCGGGACTGTGCCCAGCCGAATACCCACGGGATAGCGCGGATCGATGTCTTGGAGCGGTCCTGTTGTTTGCGGTGCGAGGGACGTGAACCGATATTCATCAAACCGATTTCGGTCACCGGTGTGACTTCGTAGAAGTAGTCGAACAGACCCTGGGTGTTATCAATCAGGTTACGGTAACTGTCCTCACCGAGGCGTGTCAGTTCATCCATGACCTCCATGTAGTCACGCCGGTCCTCAACATGGGATTCGATCACCACGCGACTGGCTTTCAGCAGGCCGGTGATGCCCATCGAAAGTTCGTACACGGCAGTTTCGGGATTACTGTACTTGTACCTTAACACTTCACCCTGCTCAGTAAACTTGATCTGCCCGTGTACCGTTCCCGGTGGCTGCGACAGGATGGCTTCGTGAGTCGGGCCGCCACCGCGACCAATGGTGCCGCCGCGCCCGTGAAACAGGCGCACGTGGATGTCGTATTGGCTGGTGATACTGATGATTTTTAGCTGTGCCTTGTAGAGGCTCCAGTTGGATGCGAGTATGCCGCCGTCCTTGCAGGAGTCGGAGTAGCCGAGCATGATTTCCTGGCAATGGCCGGCCTTGTTCAGCAGCGCGCGATAGGTTTCGTTTTGCAGCAGGTCGGTGAGGATGGCTTCCGCGTGGTTGAGGTCTTCAATGGTCTCGAACAGCGGGCTGATGCGAATCTGGCAAAACCAGTCGTCGTCCTTGCGGCCGGCCAGTCCGTTCAGCCAGGCCAGGTACATGACTTCGAGAATATGACTGGCGGAGTGCGTCATTGAGATGACGTAATTGCCAAAGGCGTTCTCGCTGACTTCCGATTGCATGCTGCGCATGACATCGAAGACTTCCAGTGTCTCCCGGGTATCGTCTGACAGGCTGGTGCGATCCAGGGCGGGTGGGGCGCCTGTCAGCGCTTGCGTGAGTTGCTGTTGCCGGGCGGCTTCACCCAGTGAGGCGTAATCAATGCTGTCAGGCAGCGTTTTCAGGATCTCGCTGACCGCCTCGCTATGGCGCGTTGATTCCTGACGAATATCAAGATGCATCAGGAAGAAGCCGAAGGTCTGCACCAGCCGTATCAGGTCTTTCAGGCCTGCCTCGGCCAGGTCGGTATCGCCACCGGCAACCAGCGCGTCATGGATGAGCTGCAGATCCTGCAACAGTTCCTGTTCGTTCGCATAGCCGGTCGTTTGCCCGACCGCGTCAGTGTCCGGTTTTTCAATACGTTTTTCAACGGCAGCAAGATTCAGGTTCAGACGGTGCTGCATGATGCGCAACTTGTGCCGGTAGAGTTCGTGCGCATAGTCAATCGGCAGATCCTGAAGTGCCTCGGGGAAGCGCTGCTCGTCCGCCTGTACGTTTTCCATAAAGGCATCGGGGAAACGGTACAGCATCGATGAATGCGTCAAGCGGTGGGCAAGTTCCCTGATGCGTTCTATATAAACACCCAGAATTTCCCGCATTTGCATACGCAGTGCCAGCGCGGTGGTGGCCGGTTTAACAAACGGATTGCCGTCGCGGTCGCCGCCTATCCATGAACCAAAATGTATCAGACCACCGGGTACCGTGATCTGCGGTGCATTTTCATCGGCCTGGTAGACGCGGCGTATTGCCTTTTCCAGGTAGCGGTAGGTTGTCGGTATGGCCTCGAACAGACTCTCGTGAAAGAAGTACAGGCCGTTACGGATTTCGTCCTCGACACTGGGCTTGTTGACGTGCACCTCATCCGTCTTCCACAACACCTTTATCTGTTGTTTGATTTCCAGACGAATCGCCTCGCGCTCATCACGGCTGACACGTCTGTCATCAACTTTTTCGCTGGTAATAAATAACCGTCGCAAGGCATGCATGATGGTGCGGCGAATGGCTTCCGTCGGGTGAGCGGTGAACACCGGCATGTAGACCGCCTGGTTCAGCAGTGTCTGTATCTGTTGCGGATCGATGCCTTCATCGTGAAGTTTCTGCATGGTCTGGGCAAACGAACCCAGCCATAAGGGTTCGTTTTTGTGAACCAGCTGACGCCGGTGCAGATGCTGGAAAGATTCCTCGGCAATGTTGACCAGGCCGAAATAGAGATTGAAGGCGCGAATGACATCGGTGATTTCGTTCGGCGTGAGAGTCTCGATCAGACGCGAAAGGCGTTTGCGGAGCTTGTCGTTTTCCTCCAGGCGGAGTTTTATATAGCCTTTGCGCAATGCCTCGATGGCATACAGGATGCCATCGCCGGACTGCTCGCGCACTACCTCGCCCAGCAGGTTGCCGAACAGGCGAACGCGGCTGCGCAGGTTCTTGTCCCGGAGGCTGCTGACTTGTATGGATTGGCTGGTTGTCATATGCGAAAAAAAAGCCACGCCTGCACGTGGCTGGTTCCTGTTGCGGAAAAAAGGATTATACCGCTTGTGCGAATTACTGCTACTGCTGCCGGTTATTGCACGGGCGTCAGAAGCCGGCACAGGCTGTTGATAGTCCTGCCGTGCCTGCGAGCTATTGCCGTGGTTTGCTGTTTTACGGGTCCGTCGTGTTTTGAGACGCTTGCTGCAGTAGCGGTTCCAGCCCTGTCCAGATGTTGTGCATGATGCCGGCCTGGCCCGCAGCGGTGGGGTGGATGCCGTCATTCTGCAGTAATTCGCGATGGT
>JAQBDO010000199.1:0-6063 GCA_032124375.1 Gammaproteobacteria bacterium | reverse complement strand
ATTGTCCACCAGTTCGGTCCAGCTACCGGCGGGGTGGATATTGACCTCGATGACGCCGGGATCCGGTGTCACGGCGAGCTTGCGCAGGCGCCAGTCACGCGGCGGTTCATAACCCTCCAGGCGCACCGGCATCTGCAGTTTGTCGGCCGTCAGTTCTATTGCGGCGACCAGGTCGAGGTAATGCTCCAGGTGGGTCAGTGGTGGCAGGAATATCCGCAGCATGCCATCACGGGCCTCGACACACAGGGCAGTGTGGATGACCTCGACCCGGCCACTTTTCAGGGTGCTGTCCGTTTCTGCTTGCTGCTGTTTGATCTCCGGATGCGCCGGTTGTACCGTCTCGATATGGCTGAAACGGCGAGTGACCTCGCTGTAGTAATCTCCCAGTGCCGGTCGAGGTTCAAACAGGTCGCGATCGGGTTTGATGTCGCGTGCTTCCTCGGCAACCCAGGGCAGGGCATCCAGGGGCAGGCGCAGCCCCATGGGTGAGTCGCCGGGGGAAAGGAACATCTGTTGACGGCGAAAGTGCCAGTGACAGCTTTGCCAGTCGTCACCGGCCACGTCACGGCGCAGCGGCAGTGCGAAGCCGACCGGTTGGCCGAGGTCACCGGTCAACAGTCGCGTCAGGCGGCGCCGTTCATCCGGGTCCTTCAGATCGGTGTTAAGCACGTCGACATTGACCGGCTGCTCGCCTTCTTTCCACAGGTAATAAAGCGAGTCTTCGTAGGCGGGCAGCAGATACTGCTTCGCCAGCCCCAGCGTTGCTGCCAGGCCCTCCGCGAAGCACTGTGCCTCAACAGTCCCGTGGCCGTAATCCATGTCGTCGCGGGCCAGTAGTTCGTTGTTGCGCCAGAGCGGCTCGCCATCGGTGCGCCAGAAGCAGTTCAGCGACCAGCGCGGAACGGGTTCACCCGGGTACCACTTGCCCTGGCCGTAATGCAGTAGCCCGCCGGGCGCAAAGCGCCGCCACAGGCGCAGCAGCAGGTCGCCGGCCAGTTGACGTTTTTGTTTTCCAAGGGCAGCATCGTTCCATTGCGCCGATTCCATGTCGTCAATGGAAACGAAGGTGGGTTCTCCACCCTGTGTCAGGCGCACGTCACCGGCCTGCAGCTCGGCATCGACCTTGTGACCCAGCGCCTGGATGGTTCCCCACTGGGTTTCGGTATAGGGTTTGGTGACCCGCGGGTCTTCGTGGAGGCGCTGTACCTGGTTGTGAAAGTGGAATTCCACTTCGCATTTTTCGGTCGAGCCGGTAATGGGTGCAGCGCTGACGGGGTGCGGTGTGCAGGCCAGAGGAATGTGGCCCTCACCGGCGAACAGTCCCGAGGTGGGATCGAGTCCCAGCCAGCCGGCACCGGGTACGTAGACCTCTGCCCAGGCGTGCAGGTCGGTGAAGTCATGATCCGTCCCGGCCGGTCCTTCAAGGGGTTTTTCATCAGGGGTCAACTGCAACAGGTAACCGGAGACGAAGCGGGCCGCCAGCCCCAGGTGGCGCAGGATCTGCACCAGCAGCCAGCCGCTGTCACGGCAGGAGCCGAGGGCCAGTTTCAGGGTTTCCTCACAGGACTGAATGCCGGGCTCCATGCGCACGGTGTAGTCGATATCCTGCTGCAGGCGCTGGTTGATCGCCACCAGAAAGTTGTTAATGGGGGTTGCCGAGCGGTCGATGCCCGACAGCCACTGCAACAAGCGTGGACCATCCTCGGTGATTTCAAGATAGGGTGACAGTTCCTTGCGCAGCTGCGGTGTGTATTCGAAGGGATAGTGCTGTGCATATTCTTCCACGAAGAAATCAAACGGGTTAATGGTCACGATCTCGGCCACCACGTCCACCTCGAACGACATCACCCGCACCGGGTCGGGAAACACCAGCCGCGCGAGGTAATTGCCGAACGGGTCCTGCTGCCAGTTAATAAAGTGATTCTCCGGCAGGATCTTCAGGGAATAGGCCTCAATGGAGGTGCGTGTGTGCGGGGCCGGACGCAGCCGCACGACATGGGGTGTTGCCTTGACCGGGCGATCAAAGTGGTACTCGGTCTTGTGATTGATTGCGACTCTGATTGCCATGTTGCCACTGCCTCGTCAAAAAAATTGTGATGTTCACTATGCACTATTTTACGGGTCGGCTGCTACTGCCGGCGGGCTGCGTGGCTGACGCATCAAATGATGCGGTTGTATCCCGGGACGGCGCTGCGGGAACGGCTTTTTGAAGACGCCTAGACGATTACCACGGAATTCTCGTGACCGCCGTTGTGGCTGTGCCGGTAGGCGTCCGCATTCCAGTCGTTCTCCCAGCGGCCGTCTATCAGGTACTTGAACTGGTATTCCCGATTCACCGGCAGGTCAAGGGTGATGCTGTAGCTGCCATCCTTGCGGCGTTTCATGCGGGAGCCTGCGGCATCCCAGTCGTTAAATTCACCAGCCAGCGCAACCTCGCTGGCGTCACTGGTGGCTTCCGGCGGTAACTCGAAGGTTACCTTGCAGACCGGTTTTGTCTTCAGGAATCGCTTCTTCATCTGGTCAGTCTCCAGTTTAGCTGTTGGTGCAATGTTACCGGCGCTTGCCGATGCATAGTGTCGCGTACCACTTATATCCGCGCCTGCAGCTCAAGCAGTTCATCTTCGACGCCTGCGGCCTGTGTGAGTTCAGCAACATTCTCCCTGGTGAAGAAGCCCTGAAAATCACCAAAACGCTGTACATATTCAATGATGAGGGAGGAGTGCTGCGAGGCGCTGGAGAAGATCTGTTTCAGTCCCTGGTCGCGGGAGCCAATCACGTCAAGCAGGAAGCCGCGTCCCTGGGCGGCGATCTGGCTGACGACATGTTCGATGTTTTCCCGGCCGCCGGTCTCCCCGTCGCGCACGGAGAGGGCAATGTGATGCAATCGCGGTCCATAATTGCGTACAAAGGTCTCGGTGGGCGAAGGCAGTCCTTCGAGGTGGTTGACGAAGTAGGGTGTGTTGTTGGCGGTGAAGACCTTTGCCGGGCTGTGTGCCTCGCTGCTGTGGTGCACGCTTTTTGTGACATTGGTCGAGGAGTTCTGGTCAAGTATGTCGTAGGAGCCCCAGTAGTAATAGCTCGACAGTGATAGCCATTCGAGGATGGCGACTTCCCGGTTCTGAGAGTAAATGCGTGTGGCGAGGTGGTCGATCGGCAGGATCAGGTTGTTGATGCCGAGCTTTTTTTGCAGTTCCTTGGCGGCCAGGTAGACCTCCTGCACCTCGGGATCGATGCTGCTGATACCCAGCGCATAGACCCGGATATGCTCAGGAGGACGTTCCAGGTAGCAGACGATGTTGTGGGTGTAGGGTGAGGGTTTGACGACGGCGAGGTTGCCGGGCAGTTCCAGCTTGCGGATTTCATCCGGGTTGAAAAAGCGGAATCCCCGCTGCTGCTGGCACTGCACCACGTTGTGCGTGTCTTGCACCCGCAGAATTTCACCCATATAACGGCTGTTGGGTTTACGCGCCCCGATGGGGTAGACCTCATTGAGGCTGCGAAAGATGCCCTGGATGCGCTGGTCCTTGACTTCGCGGACCAGCATGTCCGGGGAATCGAGGTCGATCCGGAGGATATGCGTCCAGTGGCTCTCGCTCTCCAGTGTCACCAGGTACTGGTAGGGCGTCATCAGCGCCAGTTCGCCGATGTAACGGATGGCATGACCTGGATCGACGGTGATCATGATGGCGTCGATCTGATCGATCATGTCGGTCAGCCCGCTGCGGTCACGTTCTTCCAGCAGCTGCACGAGGTATTCCTCGAAAAACGGCGAGTTCTGTTTGTCACCCTGGCGGGAAAATCCGGTAGCGCTGTTCATGTCGATAGTGACCGCAGTTGGGGTTTTCCGGTGTCAGGGTTGTCTATGCAAACCAGGTCTTGCAGATCTGGTTATGAATCGCGGAGATGCCAGCCTGCAGCTGGTCTATTTCCTGGTGCAGTTTCGCGGCATCGAGTTTTTCCGGTTTAATGCGATCCACGCGGTGGCGGGTATCGCGGACCGGTTTGAGCGTTTCCTTGTGCAGCGGCAGGCCACCCAGGCACTCCTCGACCTGGTCAAGACAATGTGCAACGGAGCGTGGCAGGTAATCATTCTGCAACAGGTAGCCGACAACATCTGCACAATGTACGCCCAGCTGTATGTCCTTGCGGTACATCTGGTAGGCGTTCAGTGTTTTCAGCATGCTGGTCCAGACGTGAACATCAATATTGTCCGAGTCATCCGCGCCCTGCATGCTCATGGCGCCGACATCGACGACCCGTGTGGTCATGTCGGCACGTTCCAGGTTACGCCCGATACGTACAAAATTATAGGCGTGATCATGGCTCATGGTGCCGGACAGCAAGCCGGTTATTTGCTGGCAGCGGTGGATTATTTCAGTGAGGAACTCGAAGCGCCCGCGGCGCGGCAGGGCATCGCCAACGCGCGCGCGGGCATACAGCAGCAGTTCGTTTATCTGTTCCCAGGCCTGCCCGGGCAGCACCTCGCGCGAGGTGCGGCAGTTTTCGCGTGCACTGGTAATGGAGTTGAGCAGTGATGCCGGGTTGGCGTCATCGGCTAGCAGGAACTTCACCGTATTGCGTTCGTCGTGACGCTGGTAACGTTCGCTGAACAGGTCATAGCCGCCGGTGATGACGGGCAGTACATCCCAGCCGACGCGTGTGCCGCGCGGCATGTCCAGTAATAGAAAATGGTAGGTGTTGACGAGGCGTGCAATATTTTCGGTACGCTCAATGTAGCGCGCCATCCAGTAGATTCTTCCGGCTACTCGTGACAGCATCTCAGTTCTCGTTATCCACGACCCAGGTATCCTTGCTGCCACCGCCCTGCGAGGAGTTGACCACCAGCGATCCCCTGTTCATGGCTACCCGTGTCAGGCCGCCGGCCGTGACATGGATGTCCTTGCCTTGCAGGATGAATGGCCGCAGATCAAGGTGGCGTGGTTCCAGTGTCTGGTCGCACAGTGTGGGTGCCGTCGACAGCTTCAGTGCCGGTTGCCCGATATAGTTGCGCGGATTCTTGCTGATTAGTCGCCTGAATGTTTCGCGTTCCTTGGCGGTCGATTGAGGGCCCACCAGCATACCGTAGCCCCCCGATTCATTCGCCGGCTTGATGACCATGGTTTCAATATTTCCCATTACATGTTCGCGTTGTTTCTTGTCATTACAGCGGTAGGTAGGTACATTTGGCAGCAGTGGCTCTGCGTCGAGATAATAGTGGATGATGTCCGGTACATAGGCGTATACCACCTTGTCGTCGGCAACTCCGCAGCCCGGTGCATTGGCGAGTGCCACATTACCCTTGCGCCAGGCGCGCATCAGGCCGGCAACACCGATTTCCGATTCCGGCAGGAACGTCTCCGGATCCAGGTACAGGTCATCGATACGCCGGTAGATGACATCGACCCGGGCGAGACCATTAATGGTTTTCATGTACACGCAATCGTCCTTGCCCACCACCAGGTCCGCACCTTCAACCAGCTCGGCGCCCATGCTGCGGGCCAGGAACGCGTGTTCGAAATATGCCGAGTTGTAGATGCCGGGCGTCAGCACCACGACCACGTTATGCCTGCGCCGACCGGGGGCGAGGGATTGCAGCATATTCAGCAACTGCTCCGGATAATCATCGACCGGCAGAATGTTGTTGTTCTCGAACAGCTCCGGCAGCACACGCTTGGTGACCTCGCGGTTTTCAATCATGTAGGAGACGCCGGAAGGAACGCGCAGGTTGTCCTCCAGTACGTAGATCGTGCCGTCACTGTCACGCACCAGATCACTGCCGCAAATATGGGCCCAGACTCCGTGTGCCGAACTGATGCCGATGCACTCCTTGCGAAACCCCCTGGATTGCGCAATCAGCGATTTCGGGACGATGCCATCCCTGATGATGTTCTGCTCATGGTAGAGGTCATCAATGAACAGGTTAAGCGCCTGCAGGCGTTGTTTCAGACCGGCCTCAATGACGCGCCATTCACGTATCGGCATGATCCGTGGAATGATGTCAAAGGGCCAGGCGCGGTCGATGTTTTCGCCGTCACTGTAGACCGTGAAGGTGACGCCCTTGTC
>JAQBDO010000198.1:0-14229 GCA_032124375.1 Gammaproteobacteria bacterium | reverse complement strand
GTCGATGAAAAATCCGGCTACACCCAGATTCGCACCAAGAGCGGCAAGGAAGGCTGGGTGCTGTCACGTTTTCTAATGACCGGACAGGCTGCCCGCGACCGGCTGGAGACGGCAGAAAAAAATCTGGCAGAAATGGAACTGGAAAATCGCAAGCTGACCACAGCCATGGCCGCGCTGAAAGAAGAAAAAAGCGGGCTGGAATCAAATCTTCAGGCGCTGGAAGGCGAGAGCCGCGGCGTCAACCAGGAACTCGCCGAAATCAAGCGTACTGCATCGAGCGCCCTCGCTATTGATTCGGAAAACAAGGATATGAAAGGCCGGATGGTGTCACTGGAACGTCAACTGCAAACAGTACAACAGGAAAACCAAACATTAAAAGACCGCACCGCCCGTGACTGGTTTATGGTCGGCGCTGCTGTCATCCTGCTGGGTATTATTGTTGGCCTGATCATTCCGAAAATCCGTTTCCGGAAAAAATCCAGCTGGGACACCTTCTGACAGTACCGGTATACAGGCCGGTCCCGGCCTGCGATTACTCGTCTGTCACACAGCCATCGGATGCATTCTTGACACACTGAATGTATTTAAACAGGGTGCCGCGCACAGCCTTGTAAGCCGGCATCACCCATGCCTCGCGACGCTGTTGCAACTCGGCATCACTGACAGCGACGGATAATGTTTTCTTGTCCGCATCGATGGAAATAACATCGCCATCACGAACCAGCGCCAGCGGACCACCTTCCTGCGCTTCGGGGACGATGTGCCCAATGATAAAACCGTGTGAACCACCGGAAAAACGGCCATCGGTCAGCAACGCAACATCCTTGCCCAGGCCGGCACCCATAATCGCCGAGGTCGGCGTCAGCATCTCCGGCATACCCGGACCACCCTTGGGACCTTCGTAACGAATAACCACCACATTGCCCCTGGTTATTTGATTATCTTCCAGCGCCTTGAGCATTTCCTCTTCCGAGTCAAACACCTTCGCAGGGCCGCTGAACTGCAGGCCTTCCTTGCCGGTAATCTTCGCGACCGAGCCACCCGGCGCCAGGTTGCCCTTCAGGATCTGAATATGCCCGGTTTCCTTGATGGGACTGGAAATGTCATGAATAACATCCTGCCCCTGTTGCAGCCCGGGTAAATCCTGCAAATTTTCAGCCACCGTCTTGCCGGTAACCGTCAGGCAATTACCGTCTATCAGCCCCTGTTCGAGTAAGTATTTCATTACGGCCGGTGTACCACCGACATTATGCAGGTCTTCCATGACGTACTGACCACTCGGCTTGAGGTCGGCTAGAAACGGTACCCGGTCACTGACCGTCTGAAAATCATCAATCGTCAGCGCCACATCGACGGCACGCGCCATGGCCAGCAAATGCAGTACAGCATTGGTAGAACCACCCAGCGCCATGATGATGACCATGGCATTTTCAAACGCTGCACGCGTCATGATGTCACGCGGCTTAATATCTTTTTCCAGCAGGTTGCGAATCGCCGTGCCTGCAGCCAGACATTCTGCCAGCTTGCCCGGATCAACAGCCGGCGTTGACGAACTGTATGGCAGTGACATGCCCATCGCTTCAATAGCAGAAGCCATCGTGTTGGCGGTATACATACCACCACAGGCGCCCGCCCCCGGACAGGCGTGGTTCACAATGCTCTGGCGTGTTTCTTCATCGATCTTGCCAGCAATAAACTCACCGTAACTCTGGAAGGCCGACACAATATCCAGCGTCTGGTCATGATAATGCCCGGGCTTTATGGTCCCGCCATAGATCATTAGTGACGGCCGATTCAGGCGGCCCATGGCAATCAGGCAACCCGGCATGTTCTTGTCACAACCCGGCAATGAAATATTGGCGTCATACCACTGCGCAGCCATCACTGTTTCAATCGAGTCTGCAATCAGGTCGCGTGACTGCAGCGAGTAACTCATGCCATCAGTCCCCATGGAGATACCGTCGCTGACACCAATGGTATTAAAACGCATCCCTACCAGACCGGCAGCCACCACACCTTCCCGCACCCTGGCGGCCAGGTCATTGAGATGCATATTGCAGGTATTTCCCTCGTACCAAACGCTGGAGATGCCGACCTGTGCCTTGTTCATGTCGTCAGCAGTGAGCCCGGTACCGTGCAACATCGCCTGGGACGCGCCCTGCGATTTAGGCTGTGTGATACGGGAACTGTAACGATTCAACTTCTGACTCATGATTTTCTCCAATTGGCGTACTCACCCGGTGTTGGGGGTCGGTGGGCTGGTTATTGTACAGAGGGTGCTGACCGTGCTGAAAGTCAAATAGCACTCCGTCATATAAAACCGGGCACCAAAACAATCGGGTAACAGGCAAACGAGTCCAGCAGTCTGGCGTTGTCAGTTCAAATCATGAGAGCCAAGGCGGGTGTTATATAACAATACTCAGCGAGTATAAACAAATAATTAATAATAACAGTTAGTTATAATCAAGTGCGTCAAAAAATAATCCTTGGATTGTCCTGTTCGTTACATGAGTATATAATTCATTGCTTATTTTATCAGTTACTAAATTAGCTTGGAGTACGCCATGAACATCGACAGCCTGACAATGACTTCACTAATTGCATGCGCGATCGCCTTCGGCGGGCTTTATGCAATCCGTGTGATTCGTGATTGCATCACGAAACCTGCAATAGTGAACAGCCAGTCAGACAAAACACACTAACGACAGCGGACGGAGGCATAGCTATGTTTTATCCAACACTGACATGCGAACAAGCGTACAGACTGATCGAACAGGGCGCACAACTGGTTGACGTGCGTATGCCTGACGAGCACCGGCGAAATGCACTCCACGGCTCGATCAACATCCCGTTGCCTGTCATTCAACGAGCCTTGAAGCGATTGGACAAAGACACGCCGGTACTCCTCTATTGTGTCAGCGGCCAGCGCAGTGGCACCGCCAAGCGCGTGCTGGAAGCATGCGGATTCTCACGGGTACACAACCTCGGACCCTATACCTTTTTTAATAACTGCGAACATTCGCGCTCGCAGTAACAACCGGAATTGCCATGAAAATACGCCAACTATTCGACCCTGAAAGCTCAACCTACAGCTATCTTGTCTGGGACGTCGATACCCGCGAAGCCGTATTGATTGATCCGGTACAGGGACAGGTTAACAGGGACACACAGCTAATCAGAGAGCTGGGGCTGATACTCAGGTACACACTGGAAACACATGTGCATGCAGACCATATTACCGGTTCCGGAATACTCAGACAGACACTCAACTCTATTGTCGTGGTGCATGAAAACAGCAGGACAAAATGTGCAGATGTGCAGATCAAGGGGGGTGATTTTATCCCGCTGGGCGCAAACAGAATAAGCGTCCTGTACACGCCTGGACATACTGACAGCGACATCAGTTTTGTTATTCCCGGCGCTGTTTTTACCGGTGACTCACTGCTTATCCGCGGCTGCGGACGTACCGACTTTCAGTCCGGGGATGCAGCCAGACTATACCACTCAGTCAAGCAGCAACTGTTTACCCTGCCCGGCGACACCGTCGTCTATCCCGGACATGACTACCAGGGTCGCAGCTGTTCCACGATTGCTGAAGAAGTGATCCACAACCCTCGCCTCGGAAACAACAAACAACTCGAGGAATTTGTTGCCATCATGGGTAATCTCAACCTGCCCCCGCCAAAATATATCCATGAAGCATTACCTTCCAACCTGCGTTGTGGAACGCAAATTGTGAGCACACCAACCACGCGGCACTGACCGCGTAATTGCCTGTCCGCTTGCATGCACCCTTCCCGAAACCATAGCCGGTCAACACGTCGCTAAACAATCCGGCCTGCGCTCCCAACACTGTGGGCAGGGTCGTGTCGACACTATCTGGAGTGATTATCTTTTCACTCCACGCGTCAAGCTGCTGATTTGAAAGCCATTCGTAACCGCCTTGTGCTGATGCTGCTGTTTTCGATGTTGCTTCTCACCGCCTGCATACAAGCAATCCCGCTCGACCTGTTCCAGCTTCAAACCACTATCCAACAGGACCTTTTCCCACGGGCAACAGATTCAACATCACTGCTGCCTCTGTTTCAAGACGTAAGCCGCCCCCGCCGATGACCTCCCACCCTGTCTTGTAATGCAGGGTGCCCTGATGGTTATTAATGGAATAATTATTCGCGCAGGCCTGAAACCATATAGATGAAAACCAATATTCGCATGCTGATTACCATTGGCTTCGCGGCCGTTCTGGCGCTGATGTCCGCACTTGCGGCAGTATCTCTGCTGCAACTGCAATTCATCAACGCCAGCATGGAGAAACTGGTTGAAGTCACCAACATGAAAACGGCGGCAGCAAATGACATGCGCGATGCTATCCGCCTGCGCGCCGACAGCCTGAAGACAATGCAACTCATGGATGACCTCTTTGAACGTGACGCGGAACATCAGCGTTTCATCAGCCATGCCGGAAAATACAGAGTTGCCAAAGAAAAACTGGTCAGCCTTGGCCTTGATAAAAAAGAAGACGCAATTAATACACAACTACAACAGCTCACCAGGATGTCACAGCCCTATAATGACAACGCCTCTGAACTGCTAATGAGTAATGCGCCTGAAGCAGAGATCAGCGCTGTCATGGAACAGGCTTTCAAACTTCAGGAACTGATCCTCGGAAAACTTGAGGCCCTGGTACAACTGGAACGACGCAATACACAAGCAGCACTGACAACAAGCAGAGGGCACTACACCAGCACAAGACAGCTACTGTTCGCCCTCACGGGCATAGCCTTGCTGTTCTCCATGCTGGTAGCCAGAACGGTGATCAAGCAGGTATCTGCCAAGAGTCGCCAACTGGCCTACCAGGCCTCACATGATCCGCTTACCGGACTCATTAACCGGCGTGAATTCGAATGCCGGGTAGAACGCGCCATTCAGAATGCTACCGCGCAGGGCAACACACATGCCCTGCTGTACCTTGATCTGGACCAGTTTAAAATTGTCAATGAAAGCTGCGGGCATGCCGCAGGTGATGAACTACTGCTGCAGCTGTCACAACTGCTGCTTGGCTCGGTAAGACACAGAGATACACTGAGCCGGCTGGGTGGCGACGAGTTTGGGATGCTGTTTGAAAACTGTCCGCTGGACAAGGCCATCGAAATTGCGAACAACCTGCTAAAGGCCATCGAAGACTTCAATTTTACCTGGGGTGAGACCACATTCACGCTCGGCATCAGTATCGGCGCCGTCCCCATTGATCGCAGTACCTGCGACCTGGCCAGCACCATGAGCGCCGCTGATTCAGCCTGCTACATAGCAAAAGAATCAGGCCGTAACCGGGTACAGATCGCCCACATGGGGGACCGCCGCTTGCAGGAACGCCATGGTGAGATGCAATGGGTTTCACGCCTTAACCGTGCACTTGAGGAGGACCAGTTCACCCTCTATTTCCAACCCATCATTCCCTGTGCCAACAAATCAGGCAATAGCGCGCACCTGGAGATACTGGTACGCCTGATCGACGACGATGGCTCGGTGATAGCACCGGGCGCCTTCCTGCATGCCGCGGAAAAATACAGCATGGTTTCCAGCATCGATCGCTGGGTCATCGAACACACCATGCAATGGCTGGCTGAGACAAACAATTCAGATAACCGGCCGGTTACCGTTGCTATCAACCTGTCCGGCCAAACAATCGCTACTCCGGACATGCTGAAGTTCATTATCGACAAAATGGAAGAAACCGGTGTATCCGCAGAACATATCATTTTTGAGATTACAGAGACCGCAGCAATTGCAAATATCTCCTCTGCCACAAGCTTCATGTTGACCCTGCGTGGCTGTGGTTTCAGGTTTTCACTGGATGATTTTGGCAGTGGACTGTCTTCTTTTACCTACCTGAAAAAATTACCGGTTGATTTCCTGAAGATCGACGGCGCTTTCGTGCGCGACATACTCTCCGACCCGGTTGACTATGCAATGGTCAGATCCATTAATGAACTCGGTCAGCTACTTGGCAAAGAGACCATTGCTGAATTCGTGGAAACGACTGAACTCGCTGATGAACTGCAGCGCATGGGCATCAATTATGCGCAGGGCTATGCCTACGCGAGACCCCAGCCATTAAACAACTTCACCCGGAATCAGGCCCCGCGTCTGGTGCTGGTTTCTTCCTGAGCATTGCATCCAACCCTGTCATCAGCCTGTACAGCGCTGCCGACATCGCCACCCGGCGCGCAATATGCCCTGTTGCTGTTGTAATTCTGGGCTGACGACGATAACTTCAGGATCAGAGACACTCCTGAATCCGGACTGACACCTGCAAGCACATGAGCAATATTCCTCCGCTACTGAACATGATCAACGCACTCATCAGTGCGCCGTCGGTGAGCAGTGCTGATCGCTCTCTTGACCAGGGAAATCTTGCCGTCATTGCGCACCTCGCGAGCTGGCTCAAGGACAGCGGCTTTAGTGTTGAGGTCATGCCACTACCCGGCGATAAAACAAAAGCCAACCTGATAGCTACACTGGGTAGCGGCACCGGCGGACTGGTATTGTCAGGCCATACCGATACCGTCCCGTATGATGAGGGTAAATGGCAGCATGATCCATTTTCCCTTACCCGGGACAACGAGCGCCTTTACGGTCTGGGTACAGCTGATATGAAAGCCTTCCTGGCGCTGGCCGTAGAAGCCAGCCGTGGACTGCGGGCAAGCAACCTGCAAGAACCCCTGATTATCCTCGCCACTGCCGACGAGGAAACCTCCATGGCCGGCGCAAAGGCGCTGGTAGATCGCAACCTGCCCCGTGCACGGCATGCGATTATCGGCAAACCCACCGGGCTCAGGCCAGTGCACATGCATAAAGGCATGTTAATGGAAGCTATCCGCCTGGAGGGCCATTCCGGGCACTCCAGTGACCCGGCACTCGGCAATAGCGCGCTGGAAGCCATGTACTCCGTCATCGGTGCATTACGGCAATGGCGCGCCGAACTGCAGGACAAACACCACGATCCGCGTTTTGCCGTACCTGTCCCGACACTCAACCTCGGGCATATCCACGGCGGCGACAACCCGAACCGCATCTGTCCTGAATGCGAACTGCATATCGACCTTCGTCCACTGCCCGGAATGGAGTTGCAGGCGCTGCGACAGGAGCTTCACCACAGGGTCCTGAACAGCCTGCGGGACAGCGGCATCCAGGCCAGCTTTAAGCCCCTGTTTGACGGCGTACCGGCCATGCAAACACCGGCCAATGCCGCTATCGTGCAACTGGCGCAGAAACTGACTGGACATAGCCCGGAGGCTGTCGCCTTTGGTACAGAGGCGCCCTATCTCAATCAACTCGGCATGGAAACGGTGGTGCTCGGCCCCGGCGATATAGCCCAGGCCCATCAACCGGATGAGTATCTGGCAATTGACCGCCTCACGCCCACTGTCGAAATCCTGAAACAGATGGTGAATACAGTTTGTATCAAGAGAGATCCCTTGTTATAAAAGCCTGCAGGGAAATAATTACCATGCGTAAAAACAACACTTACCCACAATTTATTGAAAGCTTCCGGCAATCGGCGCCATACATCCATGCGCACAGAGACCGGACATTCGTCATCGCTTTTGGTGGCGAGGCCATCGCCGACAACCAGTTTTCCGAGCTGGTACATGACATCGCGTTGTTACACAGTCTCGGCATCAGGCTGGTACTCGTGCATGGCGCACGCCCGCAAATAGAGAACAAACTCAAGGCAAACGGCAGTACCTTTGAATATGCAAACGGCCTGCGCATCACTGATGATATTGCGCTCACCTGTGTCAAGGAGGCTGCCGGCACTGTGCGTGTTGAAATAGAAGCGCTGCTGTCCATGGGACTGGACAACACACCCATGTCGGGTGCACGCATAGGCGTAACCTCAGGCAACTTTGTCATTGCACGGCCACTGGGCATCCGTAACGGCATTGATTACTGCCACACCGGCGAGGTCCGGCGAGTTGAAGGCGTCGCTATCCGGCAACACCTGGAAGACCGTCGCATAGTGCTGTTATCACCACTGGGGTACTCACCGACCGGCGAAGTGTTTAATCTCAGTGCCGAGGAAATCGCCACCGCGACTGCCAGCGAACTGCATGCAGACAAACTCATCCTGCTGACTGAAGGCGACACCCTCAAGGATAGCCGCAGGCGGCTGATTCGCCAGTTAACGCTGAAAGAAGCCACCAGCCTGCTCGATTCCAAACGGCAATTGCCAGCACCCGTCGAGCGGCAACTGCAACATGCCATACAGGCCTGTCAGCATGGCGTTAGACGCGTGCACCTGCTCGACCGCCAGCAGAGCGGAGCACTGTTACTGGAACTGTTCACTCGTGATGGCCTTGGCACCCTGATTACGGCAGACACCTACGAGGATCTGAGAAAAGCGAGCATAGATGACGTCGGCGGCATTCTGGCACTCATCAAACCGCTGGAAGATGAAGGTATTCTGGTGAAGCGTTCGCGTGAAATGCTGGAAATGGAGATCAATCATTTCCTTGTCATAGAACGTGACGGAACAATCATTGCCTGTGCCGCGCTCTACCCCTGTGACAAACAGCCTATCGCTGAACTCGCCTGTCTTGCTGTGCATGCCGACTATCACAATGCCGGTTATGGTGATGCACTGTTACAGACGATGGAGCTGCAGGCAAAAAGAACTGGCATCAGAAAACTTGTGGTCCTGACAACGCGCACTGCTCACTGGTTCAGGGAACACGGTTTTTCGGCGGGTGACAAATCAGACTTGCCGGCACGGAAGAAGGCCCTGTACAACTACCAGCGGAACTCCAGAATATTTTTCAAATTACTGGATTAGCCAACCGCACATACAGTCAGCCTCTAACCCACCGATTAAATATTTCTTGCCGGGGTCAACCCGTCAACTACCGGCAACAGGCTCATCTGCACACGGTGATCGGCATGCAAATACTGGTTCAACGCCCCCGGCAACTGTACCAGCAGCGCCATGAACTGCCCCTGCTCAGGGGCCAACAACATCACGGCCATTGACTGTTGCAGGCTTTCAATCCGCAGCCTTGCCAGCACTTCAGGTTCCCTTAAAGAGACCGATAATAGGTACTCAATAGAGAACATTATTCAGAGGCAGTGTCTTATTGGACATAGATAGCAAGTGTCATTTTGTGAATATTTAATTTACAACAACTTACAAACATGTACTATCAATTGAGGCGGGCCGTATTCTGCTATTACAGCAGCAAAATAAAAGTGGCAATAAAGCTGACGCACTGACCTTATGAGCGGCAACTATGACGACCATCACAAAACATCCAAAATCCGGACGCATTATCAGGGCACTGCAAATCACCGACACCCACCTGTTTGCTGACAGTAGCGGCTGCCTGCTGGGTTTGAATACAGAGCAATCACTTGAAGCAGTCACCGCAAAGATCCGCGCCAACCACTTACCGGCCGATCTGATTCTCGCCACTGGCGACCTCGTTCACGATGGCACTCCGGCTGCTTACCAGCGTATCTTCTCCCATCTGGAAAATTTTGGCCTGCCGGTCTTTTGTCTGCCCGGCAATCATGACGAGGCAATGACGCTACAACAGTCACTGGAAGACGGGCTTATCCAGTATGTTGAACATGCACACCAGGGGAACTGGCATTTTATATTCCTGGATTCAACCATAGCAGACAGCGAAAAATCACATCTGACGCAGCAAACACTGCAAATGCTCGAGAAGCATCTGCAATCTGCACCCGATACGCACACGCTCATTTGCCTGCATCATCAGCCCGTACCAACCGGCAGTGAATGGCTGGATACCATGGCCGTAGACAACGCTGAAGCGTTCCTCGCTATTATAGAAAAACATCCGCAGATTCGTGGTGTCGTCTGGGGGCATGTGCACCAGCAATTCGATAGCGTGTACAAGGGCATCAAGCTGATGTCTTCACCCTCTACCTGTATCCAGTTTTTACCCGACAGTAAAAACTTTGCTGTTGATGTTGCAACACCCGGATATCGCTGGCTGGACTTGCACCCGGACGGCCGCATTGAAACCGGTGTCGAACGCATTGCCACCCTGACCGGTCGTGTTGACATGGCCTCTAGCGGCTACTAATAAGACTCTTCCCCCGATCAAGTACGTCGACTACCTTGCAGGGCCGGATTCACTTGTGCCCGGCGCTTAATCGGGTATTGGGCCAACGGGCATGTTACGACTGCGCAGCCAGGGCAAATGAAGCACCACTGCTCGAATAAATTCGACCCTGCAGTCCCCCAGCAGCAGAAATGCATTTTGATTAATAATAATTGACCTGCCGACTCAACCAGGGGAGGAGCCATTAATAATATTTCGCAACAAAGAAAGTAAAGTTTGCAGGAGCTGCAAGCTACTGAACCAGCTGGTTCAGATCGAAGATTGGCAACAGGATTGCCAGTACAATAATCAGCACCACACCACCCATCGCCAGAATCAGCAATGGCTCAAATAAACCGAGTACAGCGGCGATCATTGTTTCAATCTCACGTTCCTGATTAATTGCCGAGCGCTCCAGCATATCTTCAAGCTTGCCACTCGCCTCACCACTGGCAATCAGGTGAATCATCATCGGCGGGAAATGTCTGCTTTTTTCAAGCGCCGCTGCAATACCCGCGCCCTCACGTACGCGCGCAGCAGCTTCCTCGACAGCCTCGCGCATCGGAATATTGGATATAACCTGTGCAGATATCCGCATGGCCTCCAGCACTTCCACACCACTGGCCGTGAGGATACTGAAGGTCCGGGCAAACCTTCCGGTATTGACCCCCTGCTCCAGTCTGCCAATAAGCGGCAGCGTTAACAGCATACGATGAAACCGCCGGCGATTTTCCTTGATACGCAACAGATAGGACACCGCCACCCCTGCCAGCACCAGCAACACCAGCATGAGTATGCCGTGGTTTCGCAGGAAATCGCTGATTGCAATCAACGAAACCGTCAGTGGTGGCAATTCCTGGTTAATGTTGTCGAACACCGCAACCACCTTGGGTACCACGTAGGTCATCAAGCCCCCCACCACCAGCACGGCCACCAGCGTGAGGAGTGCCGGGTAAAAAACAGCCAGCTGGACTTTTTGCCGCATCTGCTGACGATTTTCAGTGTAGTCAGCGAGTCGTTCCAGCACCCGCTCGAGATGGCCAGCCTCTTCACCTGCTTCCACGGTTGTGCGGTAGAGTTCCGGGAATATATGCTTGAAATCACCCAGCCCTGCAGCCAGCGTATGCCCTTCCATGACACGTGAACGCACCGCAAGCAGCATACTCTGCAAACGTGGCCGATCGGTCTGCTGGGCAACAGCACGCAGACACTCTTCCAGCGGCAATGCCGCCCGCACCAGTGTTGCCAGTTGCCGGGTTATCAATGCAAGATCAGTGGGACTGACGCCACGCCGGAACAGCGGAGAACGATCCCGGCTTCGCGATTCACGTTGCGCAACCTCTTGCACATCAAGTGGCACCAGGCCCTGATCACGCAGTTGTTGGCGCACCTGACGCGGGGCATCGCCCTCGACAACACCTTTCTTTTCGCGGCCGGCCTTGTCCAGCGCCGTGTATTCGAAGGCACCCATCGTTCAGAAATTCAGTGGGAGAGTGAAGACATAAAAGGCAATCATTACCGGTAACAGGCTCTCAATCACCCTGGGTAACGCGCAGCACTTCTTCAATCGAGGTCATACCATCCAGCACCCGTCGCCAGCCATCCTGCCTGATCCCGGCGCTGTTCTCACGGGCCACCCGTTCAAGCTCCTGCTCACCCGAGCCCTCATGGATCAATCCCCGCATAACATCGTTGATCGCTACCAGCTCATAAATACCGGTGCGTCCCCGATACCCCAGGTGATTACACTTGTCACAGCCTTTCGCGCGACACAGTGTTGGCGGTTGCTCCACGGGTATACCCATTGTGCGGCATTCAACTACACTGGCGGTGTAGGATTCCTTGCAGTCACTGCACAGTACCCGCACCAGACGCTGGGCCAACACACCAATCATACTGGACGACAACAGGAAGGGTTCCACACCCATATCGCGCAAACGCGTGACAGCACCGACCGCACTGTTGGTATGCAAGGTAGAAAAAACCAGGTGACCGGTCAAACTGGCCTGCACGGCAATCTCTGCTGTTTCAAGGTCACGAATCTCGCCGACCATGACCACGTCCGGGTCCTGCCGCAAAATTGCACGCAGACCACGTGCAAAAGTGAGATTAACCTTGCTGTTGACCTGCGTCTGCCCAATACCATCCAGGTAATACTCAATCGGGTCTTCGACCGTCATAATATTGCGACGCTTGTTATTCAGGCGCCCCAGCGCGGCATACAAGGTAGTGGTCTTGCCGGAACCGGTAGGCCCGGTAACAAGGATAATTCCGTGAGGGCGATTTATCAGCGCGTCGATAACATCGCGATCAGCACTTGCCATACCCAGATGTTCCAGATCCAGACGACCGGCCTGCTTGTCAAGCAAACGCATCACCACACGCTCACCATTACCCGAAGGCAATGTAGACACGCGAATATCAACCGGTCGGCCGGCAACCCTGAGGGAGATACGGCCATCCTGCGGCAGGCGTTTCTCGGCGATATCGAGACGCGCCATCACCTTGATGCGCGAGACCAGCAGGGGCGCCAGCACCCGTTGCGGTTCCAGCACCTCACGCAGCACACCGTCACAGCGGAAACGCACCACCAGTCGACTCTCAAAGGGCTCTATGTGAATATCCGAGGCATTCTCCTTGACCGCCTCGGTCAACAATGCATTGATCAACCGGATAATCGGTGCATCATCCTCGCTTTCCAGCAGATCTTCGGGCTCGGGCAGGTGCTGCGCGACATACATCAGGTCCATGTTATCGCCAAGATCACCCATCATGAGCATGGCTTCATTGGAATCCTGCTCGTAAGTCATCGCCAGCAGGCTGTCAAACTTGTCCTGTTCGACGACCTGAAGCTTGAGGGGTTTTCCCATGAAACGGCGCAATTCAACCACGGCTACCGGGTCAACATTAGCGGTGTGCTTGACGACAGCCTTGCCATCTTCTTCACCAACCACCAGCACGCCGTGACGTTTGGCAAACATAAACGGTGGACGACGCAGCCCGAGCGTTATGCTGTCAGCCGCTTCTGCCAACTCCTGAAGAGGTACCTCAGCCATCTGTCAAATCGACAGCTACAGGGGCAGATGGCTCATCATCAGCATCAGCGCTGGCACCCGGAACAATGGAAAGCTCATCCATGGAAGGCAATACAGGTGTCACGCCAGGCGCAATCGAGAACTCGTCCACCAACGGCAACACGGGGTGGTGCTTGTCAGGGATCATATTGACACCGTCTTCGTCCTGTTGCATCTGCAGCGCACGGATGTAGTTGTATTTACTGTTGGTGTAGCTTGCCGTCACGGCGGCATCACGCAGGATCACCGGATGAATAAATACCATCAGGTTGGTCTTGGTAACATCAGCTGTCTTGGAGCGGAACAAGGCACCCAGAAAAGGTATATCACCGAGGAACGGTACCTTCTGGATACTTTCACCAATTTTTTCTTCAATCAAGCCACCCAGCACGACCACCTGTCCGTCATCGACCATCACATTGGTCTTGATAGAACGCTTGTTGGTAACAATATCCGCGGCCCCGGCAACGCTGTCTGCAATATTGGAAACTTCCTGCTCGATCTCCAGCCGTAGCGCGTCGCCTTCATTAATCTGAGGCTTGATTTTGAGCGTCAGGCCGACATCCTCGCGCTGAATCGTCTGAAACGGATTGGCCGCACCATCGTTTGCCCCGGTACTGGAAAAAGATCCGGTCACAAACGGCACATTCTCGCCAATGACAATCTCGGCCTCTTCATTATCCAGTGTGACCAGCGTTGGTGTTGACAGGATATTGGTATTGGCATCCGACGCCAGCAGGTTCATCACGGCAAGATAGTTAAAGCTGCCACTGGTGCTCGCGAAACCGAGCAAGGCATTATCGACGATACTCGGGAACGTCCCGCCGCTCGCCACGTCTGCCGCACCGTTAATCACGTCTGATACCAGACTGCCGGAGTTGGTGAAGTTCACGACACCGACGGGGCTATTATTGCCTGAACCGCCAAACGCCCACTGCACACCCAGCTCACGGGCGGTATCCTCTGACACCTCTGCAATAACCGCTTCAACCAGTACCTGCGCGCGGCGGATATCAAGCTGACTGATG
>JAQBDO010000197.1:0-4498 GCA_032124375.1 Gammaproteobacteria bacterium | reverse complement strand
CGATGTTGAGAACTCGGCCGCACAGGTATCGACACGCTTGTACACCGGTCGGAGATTCAGCTCATGACGTCTCCGGCGCACCTTGCCCTCGGTGCAGTCCAGCAGCCTGGCCAGACGACGATCCGAAAAACCCTTGCGTTTCAGTTGCCGCAAACGATCAACATCAAGTGACTCGACACTCAGGGAGCGCAGTGTATTTTCTTCCGCGACCAGATCAGCTATCTGCGCGAGGAACCAGGGATCAATCGCCGTCAGATCAAACAGCTCCTGTTGTGTCAGACCGGCGCGAAAACCATCGGCCACATTCCACAGGCGTTCCGGGCGTGCGATACGCAGCTCTTTTATTAATTCGTCCCGCGCACCCTCGACAGACAGATCGGTGATCTCATCCAGGCCATCGATAGCGGTTTCCAGCCCGCGCAAGGCCTTCTGCAAGGATTCCTGGAAGGTACGGCCGATAGCCATCACTTCGCCAACAGACTTCATCTGCGTACCGAGCACCCGCTCGGCCTGCGGGAATTTTTCGAAGGTAAACCGCGGTATCTTGGTAACCACGTAATCGATGGTCGGCTCAAAGGATGCCGGGGTGGCACCACTGGTAATATCATTCTTCAACTCGTCCAGGGTGAAGCCGACTGCGAGTTTTGCCGCGACCTTGGCAATCGGAAAGCCGGTCGCCTTGGAGGCCAGTGCCGAGGAGCGCGACACGCGCGGATTCATTTCGATAACGATCATGTCACCGTTTTCAGGGTTGATCGCAAACTGCACATTGGAACCACCGGTCTCCACGCCGATCTTGCGCAGCACCGCCAGTGATGCGTTACGCATCACCTGGTATTCCTTGTCGGTCAGTGTCTGCGCCGGCGCCACAGTAATGGAGTCACCGGTATGCACTCCCATCGGGTCAAGGTTCTCGATGGAACAAACAATGATGCAGTTATCATTACGGTCACGCACCACTTCCATCTCGTACTCTTTCCAGCCGAGCACGGATTCTTCCAGCAACACCTCGGTGGTCGGAGAAAGATCCAGACCGTGTTCACAAATATTAACGAACTCTTCCCTGTTGTAGGCAATACCGCCACCGCTGCCGCCCATGGTAAAGGACGGGCGGATAATAATCGGGAAGCCGATCGAGGCCTGCACCTGAAGTGCGGCTTCCATACTGTGGGCTACCATTGCCCGCGGCGTGCTCAAACCGATTTCCGTCATGGCATCGCGGAACAACCCCCGGTCTTCGGCCATATCAATGGCTTCACGACTGGCGCCGATCAGTTCAACGCCGAATTTTTCCAGCACACCTTCGCGCACCAGATCAAGCGCACAGTTCAGCGCCGTCTGCCCACCCATGGTTGGCAACAGCGCGTCGGGGCGTTCTTTCTCGATGATGTGCGCCACAGTCTGCCAGTTAACCGGTTCAATATAGGTCGCATCAGCCATGTCCGGGTCGGTCATGATGGTGGCTGGATTGGAGTTCACCAGCACCACGCGATAACCTTCCTCGCGCAGCGCCTTGCAGGCCTGGGCACCGGAATAATCAAACTCGCAGGCCTGCCCGATGACAATCGGACCGGCGCCTATCAGCAAGATAGTGTGTATATCAGTACGCTTTGGCATGCTTCAGCCGGCCCTCACTCTGAGCATGTCAATGAACCGGTCAAATAGCGGCGCCACATCATGCGGACCGGGACTGGCTTCCGGGTGTCCCTGAAAACTGAACGCCGGGCAGTCGGTGCGAGCCACGCCCTGCAGGGAACCGTCAAACAGTGAACGGTGTGTGGCCACGAGGTTGTCCGGCAGACTGTTATCATCCACCGCGAAACCGTGATTCTGACTGGTAATCATGACCTGCTTGCCGACCAGATCCTGCACCGGGTGGTTGGCACCATGATGGCCGAATTTCATTTTGATGGTCTTCGCGCCGCTGGCCAAAGACAGCAACTGGTGGCCGAGGCAAATGCCGAAGATTGGCAGACCGCTGTCCAGCAACTCCCGGATAGCCGTAATCGCATAGTCACAGGGCTCCGGATCACCCGGGCCGTTGGACAGGAACACACCGTCCGGTTGCAGCGCCAGCACTTCTGCCGCCGGTGTCATTGCAGGTACCACTGTCAGGCGACAACCTCTATCCACGAGCATACGCAGGATATTGCGTTTCACGCCAAAGTCGTAGGCCACCACATGCCAGGGCAAGTCCGCATCAGTACTGTCTTCCGGCAGGCCGTTAGCCGTTGACCAGCAACCCTGGCGCCAGCTGTAGGCCCGTGTCGTGGTCACCTCTTTCGCCAGGTCCATACCCTTGAGGCCCGGGAAGGCACGCGCCAGCTTCAATGCGGCAGCTTCATCAGGTGAATCACCGGCCATAATGCAACCGGCCTGCGCACCCTGCTCGCGCAATACGCGCGTCAGTCGCCGGGTATCAATATCAGCAATACCGATAACGCCGCGTTCCTTAAGGTAATCTTCAAGTGATGACTGGCTGCGCCAGTTGCTGGCCAGCAGTGGCAGGTCCCTGATCACCAGTCCGGAACAATAAATGGCACTCGCCTCCTCGTCTTCCGGGTTGGTACCAACATTGCCTATATGAGGATAGGTCAGGGTAACGATCTGTTGTGCGTAGGAAGGGTCTGTGAGAATTTCCTGATAGCCCGTCATAGCTGTATTGAAAACGACTTCGCCCGCTATTTGTCCTTCAATACCAATAGCGATACCACGGAAAATACTTCCGTCTGCCAGGGCCAACAGGGCCGTTTTCCTCAAGGAGACCTCCACGTTTTGTGTAAAAAAAAGGCGTAGAAAAAGGGAGGGTTCCAGGGAACCTTCCCATTTTGAACCACCGAGAATTACAATCAATTAATAGCGCGGATTGTACTGGATCCGGGTAGAGGCTGTCTACGGGAAAGCCCTCCAACCGCCAGTCAACCGGGGGGTTCAGGCTGGAGGCGGGCGACCGCGCTGCCCTACAGGCCCAGCACGTCCTGCATATCAAAAAGGCCCGTTTCCTGCGCCATCAGCCAGCCAGCCGCTCGCACAGCACCATTGGCGAAGGTCATTCGACTGGAGGCCTTGTGAGTAATCTCGATACGCTCACCGATACCGGCAAACAACACAGTGTGGTCGCCGACAATATCCCCGGCACGAATGGTCTCGAAACCGATGGTGTTGCGGTCGCGCTCACCGGTATGGCCCTCACGGCCATAGACGGCACAGTCCCTGAGATCACGGCCCAGCGCTTCGGCAACCACCTCACCCATGCGCAGTGCAGTACCCGAGGGCGCATCCACCTTGTGACGGTGATGAGCCTCAATAACCTCGACATCCACATCATCCCCCAGCACCCGGGCGGCCATATCGAGTAATTTCAGACAGACATTGACGCCAACACTCATGTTGGGTGCAAACACCACACCGATATCCTGCGCAGCCGCCTTGATTTGTGTCTTTTCCTGCTCACTGAAACCCGTGGTACCGATTACCATGCGACGGCCTGCCTGCCGGCAGATCTGCAAATTCGCGAGCGTCGGTTGCGGCCGGGTGAAATCGATCAGCACATCAAAATCATCGGTCACTGCAGCCAGGTCAGCGCCAATCAGAACACCCAGTTTACCAATCCCCACCAGGTCACCGGCATCACTGCCCAGCAATGAATTATCCGGGTGTTCCAGTGCAACAGTGACGTCAACACCGCTTGTCTGCTGGCAGGCCTCGATAAGGCTTCGGCCCATGCGACCGGCGGCGCCGGTAATTGCGATTCGTGTCATGTTTGTCGGTATGTTTTTTGGAGGATGGGGAAAGAGTGAGAGTTTGGGCGGCTCAAGTCAACTTGAATTCCAGAGAGGTTTTTTGTCTTTGGATTTCGTCCTCTCGGACGAGGCACTTTCTCTTGCTTGCCCAAGAGAAAGTACCCAAAGAGAAAGGCACCCGGAGCACTCATCGGCTGACGCCGATGCCCTGCGTTCCTCGCCAATCCGGGGCGCGCGCAACTCGGAGTTTTATGGGGCCGGCAAGCCGACCCCATAAAACTTGCCTCGAACAGGGCGCGCACCTTTTCCCGGATTGGCTGCGGTACTCGGTGAGTGCAACGGGACCGGGGTTGCCTCCCCCAACACCGTTGGCGCAGCCGAGCATCGCAGGTATTTTGAGGGCCAGCGAGCCGCCGTGTCGAGCTGGATTTGCCAGCCGCAGGCGCAGCAAATTCTGCGAGTTCGGCGAGCGCTCAAAATACCGAGAAGCGCAGGGAACCCGCAAAGCGGGCAAGCCGTCGGGCCGCGTTTCTTTTGGGTACTTTTCTTTGGCGGAGCAAAGAAAAGTACCTCGCCCTTCAGGGCGAAACCATGAAGCGTAAAAAATGATGCTATATCGAAGATTCAAACGCGCTTGCGAAGCGCTCCTGCACAAACGGATACACCTGCGAAATACCAGCGACCGGCGTTACCCGCTCAAACCATCAAAAAACTTCTTCACGCTATCCATCCAGGAAGTGGCCTGTGGATTATGA
>JAQBDO010000196.1:0-3300 GCA_032124375.1 Gammaproteobacteria bacterium | reverse complement strand
TGACAGCCGAAGCAGCCGCACAGCGAAGCAGTCGCGACCCTGATTTTATCAGTCATGTCCATTTCCCCCGTTGCCGGATTCATGCGCGGCGACGTCACCGACGATGCTGATCGGCTGTCTGTCATACAGGCGTTTGCCGATAGGCTGGTCGTAACCCTGGTGCTTGGGCAGGATCGCGCCGACCGGGCAGACATGGGCGGCCTTGTCGCTGGCACTAAAGGTGCTGTCGCCGAGTTGGCCGCTGGGCGAGTTGATTGTCAGGTGACTGCCCATGCCGCGGCCGCTGATCGAGAACACGTTCTTGTGGTCAACGTCGCGGCTGGCGCGCACGCATAGCTCACAGAGGATGCAGCGGTTAAAATCAATGGCGGTATCAGGATGCGAGGCATCGACGCAACGCCGCGGGAAAAAATGGGTGTAGTGGGGCGACAGCATACCGGTGTAGTAGGCCACGGCCTGCAGCTGGCAGGCACCGCTTTTTTCACAACCGGGACACACATGGTTGCCCTCGACGAACAGCATTTGCAGCAGGTTGCGGCGCTCCTCGACGATGGCAGCGGAAGCGTTGTCCACCTCCAGTCCCGCGGCCGCCGGCTGGGTACAGGCGGACACCTGGCGACCATTGACCTCGACGATGCACACACGGCAGCTGCCATGCGGTGTGAATTCGGGGTTATGGCACAGGTGCGGTATGTAGCTACCGGCCCGTAGCGCGGCATCCATTATGGTGTCTCCGTCGCTGAATTCGATGGCAACGCCATCGAGCGTAAAAGTTTTAGTGTCGCTCACGAATTGCCCCTGATGTGTGCGCCGGCGTCATCACGCCCGGTGATATCGCGTGCTTCCTGCAGGGCGGCATCGAGATCAAACGCCGGCTCATAGCCGCTATGGGCAAGCCGTTCTTCGACCAGCTGTGGAAACCGGTTCAACAGGTCGAGCACCGGGTTTGGCGCGGTGCTGCCCAGGCCGCAGAGGCTGGTGCGTTTCATCAGGGCGCCGATCTGTTGCATCTCGGTGACATCGTACTGCGTGGCGTGACCGTTGACGAGCTTGTCGACCAGGTCTTTTAACAGCGAGCCACCGACGCGGCAGGGTGTACAGAAGCCGCAGCTTTCGTGGACGAAGAAATGTGCGAAGTTCTGCACCATGTCGAGCAGCTTGCGGTCGTTGTTGAATACCATGAAGGAGCCGGCGGTCGCGACATCCTCGAACGCGATGCAGCGATTGGCATCCGACACCGGCAGGGTGGTACCTGCGGCCCCCGCAACCTGTACCGCCTGCGTGTCTACTGCGCCACAATCTTCGAGCACCTGTTTGATGGTGACACCGAACGGGTATTCGTAGATACCGGGTCGTTCGCAGTCGCCGCAGATGCTCAGCAGCTTGGTACCGCTAGATTCGGCCGTACCCGCAGCACAGAACCAGTCGGCGCCCAACGCGGCAATTTTGGCGGCGGCCATGAAGGTCTCGACATTGTTGACCACGGTCGGCTGTTGCAGGTAGCCGTGCGTCACCGGAAAGGGCGGACGGATACGCGGGATGCCGCGCTTGCCTTCCAGTGATTCGATCAGCGACGACTCCTCGCCGCAGATATAGGCGCCGGCACCGAGGTGGATGTCGATATCGAAATCGAAGCCGTGCTTGCCGAGTATGCCTTGCCCAAGCAGGCCGTTTTCACGGCGTTGCTGCAGGACGCGTTCCAGTGGTGCGAGCAGGTAGCGGTATTCCCCGCGCAGGTACAGATAGCCACGACGTGCGCCGATGACGCCGGCACACAGGGTCATGCCCTCGAAAACATCGTCGGCATAGCTGTTCAGCAACACCCGGTCCTTGAAGGTGCCGGGTTCACCTTCGTCGGCATTGCAGACGACGTAATGGTTATCGGCCTCTGCCCGTTTGCAGAAACGCCATTTCATGGCGGTGCGGAAGCCTGCGCCGCCGCGGCCGCGCAGGCCGGATTTTTCGATGACATCGAGTATGGCATCGTCGCCGCTTGCGAGCAGCGCACGCAAGGCGCTGCCAGCGGGGCTGGCAACTGCGGTTTCATCCGCGAGCAACAGGTCACGCCGGCGGATATTGTCTTCAAGCTGGAAAAATTCGGCTGGCCATTGCGGAACCTCGGTACCCGCCTCGATCAGCTGGCAGAGTTGCGCGATGCGGTTGTCGCTTAGCTGGCTGATGACCTCGCCATTGACCAGCATGGCGGGTCCCTGGTCGCAGATGCCGGTGCAGGAGGTGGTGTCTACCGTGACACGGCCATCGGCACGCGGTATACCGGCCTTTACGCCGAGCGTGGTACAGAGTTGTTGCAGCAGCTTGCGGGAGCCAAGCATGTGATCGGTGATGCTGTCGCTGAGCAGGATG
Organism: Gammaproteobacteria bacterium; assembly: GCA_032124375.1. Classification (GTDB taxonomy): domain Bacteria; phylum Pseudomonadota; class Gammaproteobacteria; order UBA9214; family UBA9214; genus UBA9214. The sequence goes on along the minus strand of JAQBDO010000196.1, from coordinate 936 downwards.
TCATAGTCGCCGCGCGGCTGTTCATGCAGAAAGGAATAAAATCCGATGACACCGCGAATTTCAGACTCGGGCAGCTGCAGCAGGGCGGCGAGTTGTGTGATCGCACTGCCGGGAATGTGTGACAGCCGGTGCTGGATCTGGACAAGATACTGCAACAGGTGCGGACGCCCGGCATCGCGAGAGACGCCGGCTGACGACATTATTGTCCTGATAATTTCATGCTGTGTCATACATTGGGTCTGTGGTTATAACTACCTGCACTGTGCCGCTGTTGTAGCGGCACGCCTAGCCTACCCCCCCTACATGTCTCAGGCAACAAGTGCTGCTGTTTGCATTTGGCCTCCGGTGTCGTATTTTTACGTTGATCTGGATCAATCACCTGCTGGAAAATCCAGGGTCGTGCCGTATATTTATGCAAGTCAAACCCTGGTGGTGCATTATGGTTGTTGCGCAACTGGCGGTCGCTTGCCAGGAGCCTGTCGGGCTTGGCATTAATCTACTGCGCCGATGGGAGAGCGGCCCACATGTCCCCGATTTATCGTTGCGTAGGCCCACTATGCGTCTCAAAATCGTGACCATTTGTTGACGCTCTCCCATCATGCTCGCTACGATCATCCAGGTCCGACAGGCTAGTTGCTATCTGTCAGTGCCGCATGGGCGGCAGCCAGACGCGCCACCGGCACGCGCGGGCCTGAACAAGACACATAGCTCAGGCCAATATCGTGGCAGAAGCGAATGGATTCAGGGTGTCCACCGTGTTCGCCACAAATACCTACTTTCATGTCCGGGCGTGTCTCGCGACCCCAGTTGACAGCCAGTTGCATCAGTTTGCCCACACCGGCGATATCCAGTACCTCGAACGGATTGTCCTGCAGAATGCCGCTGTTGTTATACATTGGCAGGAACTTGTTTTCGGCATCCTCGCGTGAGAACGAG
>JAQBDO010000195.1:0-6334 GCA_032124375.1 Gammaproteobacteria bacterium | reverse complement strand
CGAAACCGATGATGACTGGTGTGATGGGTATGCTGCGCTTTGCCCATCCTGCGTTTGAAGTCTTGCGTACGCTGCGCTTTATCCATCCTGCGTTTGATGTCTTGCGTACGTCGCGTTTTACCTATCCTGGGTTTGATGTGTTGCGTACGCTGCGTTTTACCCATCCTGCGTTTGATGTCTTGCGTAGGACGGGTAAAGGAGCAAAGCGACGTACCCGTCATGTTTTTATACGAACACAAATGTTGTTGCTTGCCTCAATGACAAGCGGCATCGCGAGCGCCGTGGAATTCCAGGCGTTTGCACCGGTGTTGAGTGTAGAGCCCATTATTGAAACACGCTATGAGCCGGTCACGCGCCGGGTGTGCACCGAACCGGATGAGTCGGCGCGGGAATTTGGCGAGGTTGCGGCGACCATCGGTGAGGATATCCGCCGTCAGACGCAACGCTGGCAGCAACAGCAGCGCTGCAGCAACGTCACGGAACAACGTGCCAGTGAACACATTAGCGGCTACAAGGTAACGTATCGCTATGGCGGAGAGACGCAAACAACCCGCTTGTCTTACGATCCCGGCGAACGCATGCCGGTGAATGTCAGCCTGTCGCCCATGTAGGTCGAATGAATTCGACCCTGCAGCAGGCTAATCGTGGAAGTTTATCCGCAGCAGGGTGCCGCCGAGGGGGCTGGCGGCAAACGTCAGCTGCCCGCCATACACGCCAATAATCTCGTTGGCCATGCTCAGGCCAATGCCCTGACCGGGTATCGACTCATCCATGCGCGTGCCGCGTTGCAGGACTGTGTCGACCTGGTCTGCTGCAATGCCGGGGCCGTCGTCTTCGATGCTGATCTCGACACCGCCGGCATGTTGCTCGGTGCTGACGTGCACATGCACTGCATGCCTGCAGTACTTGTAGGCATTCTCCAGCAGGTTACCGAGTATCTCCGTCAGATCGGCTTCGTCCCCGGTAAAGGTGGCTGCGGTGTCCAGCGCCAGCTCAACTGTCACCTGTTTCTCCCGGTATACCTTGTCGAGGGAGCGCAGCAACCGTTCTACAACCTTGCCGACCGGCACCGGTTTGGCCAGCGTCGAGCGACCGGATACGGCGGCACGCTGCAGTTGATGGGTGATGATTTCATCCATGCGCTCGACCTGCTCACTGACCAGCGCGCTATTGTCATCAGCGTCATCTTTGCTGCCGACGCAACTGGACTGCAAAATGGCCAGCGGTGTTTTCAGACTGTGAGCGAGGTCGTCGAGGCTGTTACGGTAACGGCTCTGTACCACCTTGCTGTGTTCGATCAGGGAATTCAGGCTGGAGGTCAGGCCGGTAAGTTCTTTGGGGTAGTGTCCGTTGAGGCGGTCGCTGCGACCTTTTTCGATCTGCTGCAGGTCGGCGGTAACGGTGCGCAACGGCCGCAGGCCCCAGCGCAGGATGAACCCCTGTGCGAGCAGCAACACCACGGCCATGCCGCCGAGCCAGCGCCACAGGGTGGAACGAAAACTGTCAATCTCCGCCTGGAACACCGCGGTATCTTCCGCCACCGTGAAGGTGTACAGCATCTCTGTGCCGGTATCGTCTCCCCAGGCAACGCCAAAGGCGAGGGCATAGAGTTGACTGTCGGCAAGCGCGAAGCGGCTAAAGTTGCGTTCACCAGGTCGTTGCTGTGCGGTTGTCTCGAAGTCACGTCCGGTCAGCGAACCGGAGCGCCACAGCGATTGCTGGTCGTTGCTGATGACGGCATAGAGACCTGAGTCCGGTTTCGAGAAGCGCGGTTCCGGCAGTTCCTGCGGCGGCAACATGCGGCCGTTTTCATCTTCGTTCGCGGCGGCGAGCAGGGCGTAGATATACGATTGCAGACGGTCCTGCACAGCGGCTTCGGCGCTGACACGAAAGGCCTTGTCGAGCGTCAGGCCGGTAGCGCCGAGGAAGCCGGCAAGTACCAGGGATGCGGCCAGCAGCAATCGACTGTGCAGTGAATGCATCAGCCGTTGTTTGCTGTCAGCCGGAATCGATAGCCGCGTCCGCGCAGGGTTTCTATGGGGCTGAGGGTGTTGTCCGGATCCAGCTTGCGACGCAGGCGTCCGATAAAGACCTCCAGTACGTTGCTGTCGCGGTCATAATCCTGTTCGTAAAGATTGTCCGTCAGTTCGGTCTTGGAGATGACTTCACCGGCATGCAGCATCAGGTACTCCAGCACCTTGTACTCAAAGGCGGTCAGTTCCACCGGCTTGCCTGTGACCGTGATGGACTGTTTGCCGGTATCCAGCGAAATCGGTCCGCAGTCCAGCACCGGTTTCGACCAGCCGGATGCGCGTCGCAGCAGGGCATTCAGACGCGCCTCGAGTTCTTCAAAGCGAAACGGCTTGACCAGGTAATCGTCGGCCCCGGTTTCCAGGCCATCGACCTTGTCCTGCCAGTTGCCCCTGGCCGTCAGTATCAGGATCGGGAAGTGTTTGTCGTGTGCGCGCAGCTGGCGAATCAGTTCGATGCCGGACAACTTCGGCAGCCCGAGATCGATAATCGCGAGGTCGAGCGGATATTCTTCGCCGAAGTAGAGTCCTTCCTCGCCGTCGGCAGCGACATCGACGACGTAGCCACTGGCACGCAGGCGGTCCCGCAGTTGTTCTCGCAGTTGGGCCTCGTCTTCAACAACCAGGATATGCATGGCTCGATGTCGGCGTTACAGCTTTTTCCCGGTACGGGCATCAATCCGGGTGCGCTTGACCCGCCCGTCCTTCGTCAGAATCTTGATGCGGTAGATCTTGCGACCGTCTTTCTGGACGGTCTCCGCAGACAACACCTGGTCCTGGTTGCTCTGCCGTGCCTTGGCGATCGCCTGGTCCAGGCTGATATCGCCATTATTGTTATGACCGTTTTGCGCGATCAGTATGCGGGTATAATGATGCGGAGCGGCCAGTACCGGACCTGTTGCCAGCAACGTGGCCAGTAACAGGATCAACCCGCCGGTAATCAGCCGTCCGCTAGTCATTGGTAACCGTGCAAGCCTGCATCAAATCCCGTTAACCGGCGATACATTGACGCGCACCGGTATATATTTGCCCGGGTATTCAGTGGTCTGGGTGTAGTAGGTTTGTCCTTCATAGCTGTATTTTACACGATAACCCACGAGTTGCTGCTCTTGTTCATAGCGATCAACGGTTTCGCAGCGTTGCACGTGTTCAACACCGGGACGACCCCGGTAGTGCGAGTTGTTGTGATCATTGCCGATCGAGGCACCCAGCAGCGCACCGGCGATGGTCAGTGCTGTTTTGCCGCGGCCCCGGCCGAACTGGTTGCCGACTACGCCACCGACAATGCCGCCGGCAAGCGGTGCAGTATAGCCACCTTGCCGGTAGTCGTTGCGGGCGACCCGTTCCGTCCAGCACTCGGTGACCGGGTTTGCCACTTCAACAGTTTCATACTGTGGTACTGCCTCGATGACTCGAGCATTGTCAACGAAGCCGTGTCCTGATACGGCAGCCCCGGAAATGGCCAGTACCGAACTCCCGAATATCAATACAGTCATTAGGCGTTTCATTGTCTGTCTCCTGTTGTAAAGGTGGTGTATCAGGGGAGGGCAATACGCCCTGTTTTCCATGATTCACAGTCAGGATAGGCAATGTTCGCTGAATACAGCCTGAACAGACCCCAGGGTTGTTGCGTTAGTGATCCGAATAAAATTTCTTTTATTTGTCTCGGGCAGAAGCACTTAAGGGCGCGCTGATTGATTCGTCATGCCGGTGAAGGAATTAACCAGCTTCCTTAAATAAAAAATCAGCGTAGGACGGGTAAAGAAGCGTAGCGACGTACCCGTCAGAGTCAGGACTCTGTTGCTGACGGGTACGCTTTGCTTTACCCGTCCCACGGACTGCCAGATGCTATGAAACAATTAACCAGAGGCTCCTTAAGCGCTCAACTTTATTATTAAAGAAACGACCGCTCCATAGTTTCAGGCTCTCTTTTTCTGCGCTACTCAGGAAGCGCTCTACATCCTGAGTGGCTTCGCTCCAGTCAATAGCGGCTATCTTCTCAAGCAAAGTATGATTCAACCAATCAGCATCAATCTCAATTTCCTGTCCCTTCCACGGGCCGTACTGAATTAATGCAGCTTGCAGGAGTGGAAGGTTGGGTCGAATACTATGTTTTACATACCAGTTAAAGTCATACCAGTCTCGGCCTTTCAAATAAGGTCTGCAAAGCAGTGCATGAATCTTCAGAGAGAAATTACTGCTTAAATCCTGATGGCAAACCTCGAAATCCAAAGGGAAGTCCAGATAGCTGTATTCAAAGCTGGATCCAGCCGGTGGGTTAATGTCGATTTCCAGCTTGATATTCAGTTTCCTGTCGGGGTGTCCCTGATAAAAGGCCAGACTCAGCTGGTTTGTAATCGAGTTGTCCTTAAGCAGGGCCTTCTTTATGTTTTGATTCATTTGGCTCTTATCGAGCACTTCGGATTGCAATCCGAACTCTTCAAGGCCCTTTAATAATAGATCCAGATAGCCACCCCATTCAAATTTTGAGTCGGGTTCCTTAAGGATGAAGTCAAGGTCTTCAGAGAATCTGGGTAGCTTATGCAAGATTCGCAAACTCGTTCCACCTTGAAATGCAGCCACTTCAAAAAATCCAGCGCGCCATAACGAATAGAGTGCAAGCTCTTGCAGGATTTCTTTGGTAGCTTGTTCCTCTGCTACTGGATTGCTGGCTTTGTAACTGTCCAGCCGCTGTTGAATGAGTTCAATCACTGCCTGACTCCCCGGCTAAAGATTCGAGAAACAATGTGACGCGTTTATGTTTATATACCTGTTTCAGTGTGCGGATGTCTGCGCCTGTGATTTTTCTTAAGTGTTCGTCATCAATGCGCATGCTTTCTTGTAACCATTCTATTCCCCGCCATTCAATTTTTCTGAGACAGACCAGATCCATTAATGCGCGGACAGGTTTGGCGATTAACATGGTTTGCTTGTTGATCTGTTCCCGAACAACCAGCTCCAGAAAATACCCGGCATTAATCGCCAGCGGATGAAAACTAAAGCTTCCAAATAATGGATGTTCATTTTCAAGAGACTTGCGGCCGGGTGTTACGCTGGCCGTCGTATACACCGCTTCGGGGATCCATCCATGGTGTGCCAGCGCGGTCTCAAATGACACATAGCTTCCTGTTACGAAGGACTGTGCCAATGCGAAGGGATGGGCAGCGTAATCACGGTATCGCTCGGCTAATACATAGGTGCCCCGGCGCAGGCGCAACAACTCACCTGCGTTTATGGCACGGTTCACCAGATTGTGCCGACGTTGAGGCGTTCCACTGATCAGCCGGGCCAATTGGGTATCTATAATTACCCGATTCCTGAAGGATGTATCAATCAGTTGTTCGGTTAACGTCTGCATATCGCTGTAACGGGGCTGTATTAATCAAGCTAAACTATTGCAGAAACTTTCATAAAATGAAAGTATATAGAACTTTATATGTTTCGTTTATTGTCTGAAATATTATATGCCATTGAATATATTTAACTTAAACAGCTACGCCTGTCTTTCTTCAGTTCATTGATCAATTGTTGTTGTGCCGGTCGTGCCTGCAGAGGAGTGGCCCGCCAGCACACTTGTTCCTGAATCAGGCCAGCGCCGGGTAATCGGTATAGCCCTTTTCATCGCCGCCATAGAAGGTGTCCTGATCCGGGGTATTCAATGCAGCGTCCGCCCTGAAGCGTTGCACCAGGTCCGGGTTGGCTATAAAGAGCTTGCCAAATGACACCATGTCGGCAGCGCCGCTGGCAAGGGCGGCCTGCGCGCGTGCCTTGTCGTACCCGCAGTTAGCCATGTAGTCGCCGTCGAAGCGATCGCGGATCTGTCGATAGTCCAGCTTGCGTTCAGCGCTCACCACGTCACCTTCCACCACGTGCAGATACCCCAGGCCCTTGCCGCTGAGTGCGCTGGCAACAAAGTTGAAGGTGCCTTGCGGGTCGGCATCGTGAATATCATTGAATGAGTTTTCAGGTGAAATACGCACGCCCACCCGTGCGGGTTCCCAGCTCTCCAGTACGGCAGACAACACTTCCAGCAACAGGCGGCTGCGGTTTTTCAGCGAGCCTCCATAGCTGTCAGTGCGTTGATTGGTACCATCACGCAGGAACTGATCCAGCAAATAACCGTTGGCGGCGTGAACCTCGACACCATCGAAACCGGCCTCCACGGCACAGCTTGCGGCCTGGCGATACTGCTCGACAATGCCGGGCAGCTCGTCGGTGCCCAGCGCCCGCGGTTCAACAAAGGGCTTCAGCCCCTCGAAGGTAAACGCATCCCCCGCGGGTTTGATGGCAGAGGCGGATACCGG
>JAQBDO010000194.1:0-4436 GCA_032124375.1 Gammaproteobacteria bacterium | reverse complement strand
AGCCGCAATCAATCATCACCAGGGTCGTGCCCGCCTCCACCAGCGTGGCGTTGCCCCGGCTGCCACTACCCAGTGATGCGAAGCGCATCCGGTTCTCCTTCATCTGACTTACTGCTGAAAAAATGATTATCCGCGGTACTGCGTACCTGACGGGTACGCTGCGCTTTACCCGTCCTACAGGTCACCCGGCGATATTAAATGCATTACAAAAACCAGTCGCAGCACGGGTAAAGGAGCAACGCGACGTACCCGTCACGGCCACCTAGCGACTGGCGCCAGATCACTAGCGCAGCTGTTCTTCCAGCAGCGCGAGTATCCGTTTTGCAGTAGAGGAGGTATCCCGTTCACCTTCGGCGTTATTAACAATGACATTGGTCGTGGGGCCGTTGGCCTGTAGCACGATCTGATAGCGGCTACCGCCCTTTTCATCGTCCGAAGACCAGAACGCCAGCTTGCTCAGCACCCCTTCGCTGTTCTGATCGGCCAGTGGATCATTATAGGTAACAAAATACATACCATCAGCGCGATTACGGTCTTCCACGGCAAAACCGACCCGGTCAAGCGCCACACCGGTGCGTCGCCACGCCCGTGAGAAATCCTCGTTTATCAGCAGCATACTGCCGCTGTCATTGGTAACCAGCTGCGCCCGAATCTTCGGCCCGCCCTGTTTTGCGAGCATGGCATCCGCCTTTTGCTCTTCCACACCGAGGAAGATCACCAGGCGTTTAAGCATTTCGGCTTCGAGTTCCGGGTCAGTTGGCCGTGGTTGCCACACCGAGGTGCCGTCTTCTGCCCCGCCCTGTATGACTTCTTCCACGCCGCGGTGGGTCAAATAGATTTCAGTTGTCCCCGCTTCGACGCCACGCTCGAGTCGAACCCGGTACTGATCCCGGGTCGCTGATGAATAAACAGAATCAATCACCTTGCCAATCAGGTTCCGAATCGGATCATTGGGAATATCGGCGCGATTTTCCGCCCAACCGGTTTCCAGGATGCCTACCCGCGGGTCTTCCCTTTTGATCAGAAAACCTTCCTCCAGCCAGAATTCCTTCACATTTGGCCAGACCTGCGCCGGCGCGCCCTGCACAACCAGCCACTGCTGGTTACCATCACGCTCCACGTGCATGTTTTCCTGGTCCGGCAATACGGTGGAACCACCCCCCTCCGGCAGGGTTGCCCCGAATTCTGAATACGTGGTACCCGCTGCATCGATAGAAGACGGCGCGTCATTGATTGTGCTGGAAGACAGATCAGGCGGGACTTCAAGGTCCTCTATCGTCGCACTCTTCTTGTAGTCGACCTTTTCGCGGCCGGGCGCCACCTTATCCATTACGCTGCAGGCAGACAGCAACACGGCACTGGCTACCGCCACAAGCACAACCCGGTCGAATTTATTTCGTAACATACACAGGTACCTGGTTATTCAATGATACCGGCATGCCTGAGCGCCTGCCGGACAGTTTCATGGTGCTCAGCGGACAGCTGCGTCATCGGCAGCCGTATGCCGGTAGGGATCAAACCCATTTCAGATAATGCCCACTTGACCGGGATCGGGTTCGACTCGACAAACAGACTCTTATGCAAACGTTGCAGGGGGGCATTGATGGCGGTGGCCGTTTCACGGTCACCGGCAATAGCGGCTGCGCACATATCATGCATTGCCTGCGGGGCGACATTGGCCGTCACCGAGATATTACCCTTGCCACCCATCAGCATCAGTTCCATCGCTGTGGCATCATCACCACTGTAAATATCCAGCCGGTCACCACAACAATCCAGCAACTGGCGGCCGCGCACCATGTCACCGGTGGCGTCCTTGATGCCGACAATATTGTCAATGGAGGCCAGTCGCTTGACGGTCTCCGGCAACATATCAACAGCGGTACGCCCTGGCACATTGTACAGAATCTGGGGAACCGGAACCGCATCGGCTACTGCCTTGTGGTGCAGATACAGACCTTCCTGGGTAGGCTTGTTGTAATACGGAGTAACCAGCAGGCAGGCATCGACGCCTGCCTCCATGGCACAGCGAGTCAGGTCAATGGCTTCACGAGTGGAGTTCGCACCGGTACCGGCAATCACCGGAATTCGCCCGGCGGCCATTTTCATGATGCTGTTCAACAGCTGGCAGTGCTCTGCCTCGTCCAGGGTCGCGGACTCACCGGTGGTGCCAACAGCTATCAGGGCATCGGAGTGGTTGTCGACATGAAAATCGACCAGCCGTTGCATGCCCTCTTCATCGATAGCGCCATCCTCCCGCATCGGGGTCACCAGCGCTACCATACTGCCTTGAAACATCACCGGGGTCTCCAGACTCTGCAAAGACCGACATGGTACTGACGCCACCTCTGACTGACAAGCAATCAACCACGAAAAAGGGGATTTCAGACCTATATCACAGCAATGATGGTAAACTTCGACGGGTGTCATCCTGCAGATTTAACCAACCGGCGGAAATAGCGATTCATGAACGAAATGACAGCTTCAAAAAGTAATCAACTGGTGCTGTCTGCACTTGGCGAGGACAGGCCCGGGATTATTGATGAATTATCCCACTGCGTACTGGACAGCGGCTGCATGATCCTCGACAGTCGCATGGCGGTACTTGGCGGAGATTTCGCCCTGTTGCTACAGGTCAGCGGCAACTGGAACAACATTGCCAAACTCGAAAACCAGCTTGCAGGGCTGGAAAACCGGCTTGGCCTGATGATTTCCTCCCGGCGCACCACGGAAAAACAAGGTACCGAAGATATGTTGCCCTATGGGGTGGACGTGGTTGCGCTGGACCAACCCGGCATCGTCCACAATCTGGCAAAATTCTTTTCTCAGCGGCAGATAAACATCCAGGAAATGATCACCTCGAGTTATCCTGCCCCGCATTCCGGTACCGTCATGTTTTCAGTACACATGAGCGTCGAAATTCCGGCAAAAACGCAGATATCGACACTCCGGGAAGAATTCATGGAATTCTGTGACCAGATGAATCTGGATGCCGTCATTGAACCGGTAAAACTCTGAAACTCTCCTCCCTGATTGGCGACACCAGCGCGGATAAAAACCGCAATTAATGCCTTTGCAGGAGCGGACCTTGGCCGCGATTGTGTTGCTTCGGCAGTAAGCGCGCATGCGATGCGCTCCTGCAGGACAGGTGCGTCAATTTGTGCAGGAGCGCATTGCGTGCGCGATTTTTTGAAAACGGCTACAATCCCCCGCCAACAAAACCACAGGAATAACAGGTCATGAGCGAGCTAACTGTTGGCAAGAAAGTCCCTGGCTTCACCCTCCCCGCCACCGGCGAACAGGACATCAGCCTGTCTGATTTCAAGGGAAAAAATGTGGTGCTGTATTTCTACCCGAAAGACAGCACTCCCGGCTGCACCACTGAAGGCCAGAACTTTCGTGACAAAATCAATACCTTCAAACGCCATAAAACAGTCATCCTCGGTGTATCACGCGACAGCGTAAAATCTCATGAGAATTTCAAGGAGAAGCAGCAACTTCCATTCGATTTACTCTCCGACAAGGATGAAAAGCTCTGCAGGCTGTTTGATGTCATCAAGGAAAAGAACATGTATGGCCGCAAGGTCATGGGAATAGAGCGCAGCACCTTTCTGATCGATGACAAGGGTGTGCTGCGACAGGAGTGGCGCAAGCTGAAGGTTCCCGGTCATGTCGATGAAGTGCTGGAGGCAGTTAAAGCACTTTAAGCCCGGGCGCCCTGCTTCCAGACGGGTAATCGCGGACGGGGTCACCTCCCTGCAGGTGAATCTGTTAAAGTGCGGCAGCAGACCTCGTCCGCGACAGAGATAATTTCTGCAGCAGCTGGATGACAGCCTGACGGCCTAATCCAGACTACTTGTCAGGTCCTCATCCTGGTGCAAATCCTTACCCGGCCAGGCATGCAGGACGGCATTCACCAGCGTCGCCAGCGGAATGGCGAAAAACACACCCCAGAAGCCCCACAAACCACCAAACACCAGAATGGCAATAATGATAGCCACCGGGTGCAGGTTGACCACTTCTGAAAACAGCAATGGCACCAGCAAGTAACCATCCAGCGCCTGCAACACACCGTAGGCAAATATCAACCAGCCAAAATCAGCGCTCCAGCCCCACTGAAACCAGGCAATCAGGGCAATCGGCAGGGTCACCACTGCCGCGCCGATGTACGGGATGATCACCGACAGGCCAACCATGGTAGACAGCAGCAGCGCATACTGCAGTCCCATAAAGGTAAACACCGCGAAGGTAACGGCGCCCACGATGAAGATTTCCCACACCTTGCCGCGCACATAGTTGGATACCTGGATATTGGCGTCACGCGCCACCTCGTCCACCAGCCGCCGCTGGTGCGGCAACCGTTGACTGAACCACGCCATGATGCGGTACTTGTCCTTGAGGAAGAAAAACGCGAGCACCGGCACCAGCACGATATA
>JAQBDO010000193.1:0-2847 GCA_032124375.1 Gammaproteobacteria bacterium | reverse complement strand
CACAAGTGTCACAACCCGTGCCCGGTGAACATCGACTTCGGTGATGTCTCGATCCGTATGCGCAAGATACTGAAACAGCGCGGACAGAAACATTTCAACATCGGCAGCTGGGCGGCGATGCTGTTCCTGAACGTGAAACAGCCGGGCACGATCCGGGTGCTGCGTATCGGCATGGCACAGCTCGGTTTCGCCGGCATCAACATCGCGCACGCGCTGGCGAAACGCACCGGCCTGCTGGGTCGCGGCAACCGCGTGCCGCCGTCGACCACCGGACACACCGCGGTGAGTCAACAACTGGTCAACCTGGTACGCAAACCGATGCGCGCGCACGTGCCGTCGAAGCCGCTGCGCGCACTGCTCGGCGCCGAAGACGGTACCCAGGTCGTGATCGTGCGCGACCCGCAGAAAACCACGGACGAATCCGATGCGGTATTCTATTTCCCCGGCTGCGGTTCGGAACGCCTGTTCAGCCAGGTTGGGCTGGCGACGCTGGCGATGCTGTACCAGAGCGGCGCGAAAACCGTATTGCCACCGGGTTACCTGTGCTGCGGCTACCCGCAGAATGCCGCCGGTGACGCCGACAAGGGCCAGGCGATCACGACCGAGAACCGCGTGCTGTTCCACCGCGTCGCGAACACGCTGAACTACCTCGACATCAAGACCGTGATCGTCAGTTGTGGCACCTGCATGGATCAGCTGCTGAAATACGAATTCGACAGAATATTCCCCGGCTGCCGGCTGCTCGACATCCACGAATATCTGATGGAGCAGGGTATTACCCTGCAGGGTGAAAACAGTACACGCTACCTGTACCACGATCCCTGCCACACGCCGATGAAGACCTACAACCCGGTGAAAGTTGCTTCGACATTACTCGGCCAGGATGTGCTGCCGTCGGATCGCTGCTGCGGGGAGTCCGGCACGCTGGGCACTGCGCGCCCGGACATCGCCGAGCAGTTGCGCTACCGCAAACGGCAGGAGTTACAGCAGGGTCTGGTGCAACTCACTGGCGAGAATGTCACCACGCAAGGCAAGGTCAAACTGCTGACCTCGTGCCCGGCCTGCCAGCAGGGCCTTTCACGCTACACAGATGACACAGGCCTGGAGACCGACTTCATCGTGGTAGAACTGTGCAACCACAACCTCGGCGAAAACTGGCAGCGTGAGTTCGTCGCCAGCGCGAACGCCGGCGGCATCGAGCGGGTATTATTGTAGTCGGTCGGACCTCAACAGGGGCACACGGGTATTCACGCTGCAAATATTGCCCGGGATTGAAGTGCCACCCAATGACCACTGGTCAGGCGGCTGGTTTTTTACCGCATGCCGGCGCAGCGGCTGAAGCGGGTTTTCACCAGCAGCAGGCGCTTTGGGAAAAATCGACGTTGAGACATGCTGAGTCTGCGGAGGTACAGCCAGGGTCATTGCCTGCAGTGAAGATCCGGTGGTCATCAAGAAGATACTGATGCACCTGCAGGAACAAGCCCCGCCGCGAGCCGCGCTCCTGTTAGCGGATAGTCGAGCACTGCCGCAGTCCCGCCTGTCCGGCTGATGCAATAGCGTATTCCTGCCTGGTGTATGTTGCCGCCACAGCAACCGGGTAGCGATTGGCCTGGAGACAGGAATTGACCGGGGAAAGGTCTGGTGACCGGGGTCCGTTCAGGTCAGGGTGGCCCATGCAGGCAAGATGCCGGCCTGGATCAGGCTGGAAAGCAGTGGCAATGATTGCACAATAGGTGCGAGATCCAGAGAAAACAGCGTTAATTCAGCCTGTACCCGACTTGTGGTACATCCCCCGGCAATCAATAGTTAGCTGGCATCTTCTCAGCACCACCAAAATCGACCATACTGCAGTCGCTTGTCATTTATGCAACTGCGAGGGTCTGCAATGGGTAGCGCGAATTTACAGCAAGAGTTTGAACGCATTGCCGGGGCCCGGCACCACGATCCCTTCAGCATACTCGGCAAACACCGGGAAGCTGGCGACGAGCTGATACGTGCCTACCTGCCACACGCCGACGAGGTCACTATCGCCGAGGGTAACATCCCCCTGGAACGCATTTCCGGCACTGACCTGTTCGAGTGGCGCGGCAGTCCGGGCACGGTACCCGATCGATATCGCCAGAGCTGGCGCGAGGCCGGCTACGAACACATTGCGCACGACCCCTACAGTTTCCCGCCGCAGCTGTCTGACTTCGACCTGCACCTGTTCGGCGAAGGCAAACATCGCCATGCCTACCGCATTCTGGGGAGCCACGTGCACACGGTCGACGGAATACCCGGCATCCTGTTTGCCGTGTGGGCACCGAATGCCGAACGCGTCAGTGTCACGGGTGATTTCAACCAGTGGGACGGGCGGCGCCACCCGATGCGGGTGCGTGGCGGCAGCGGCGTGTGGGAATTGTTCTTGCCAGACCTGGCGCCCGGCACCCTCTACAAGTACGAGATCCGTAACCGCGAGACCGGCGGCATTTCGCTCAAGGTGGACCCCTATGCCCAGGCTTTCGAAATGCGTCCCCGTACCGCCTCTATCATCACCGCCCCTTCCGACTATGCATGGAACGATCAGACCTGGATAGAACAGCGCGCGTCGGCGGACTGGCAGCATACCCCTATGTCGGTCTACGAAGTACATTTGGGTTCCTGGCAGCGGGGACCTGAGGGTGACTTCCTCAGTTACCGGCAACTGGCTGACAGACTGGTCGCCTATGTCAAGAAAATGGGCTTTACGCACATCGAACTGCTGCCGGTGACCGAACATCCCTACGATCCGTCCTGGGGCTATCAGGCTACCGGTTACTTCGCCCCCACCAGCCGCTACGGCACTCCCGAAGACTTCCGTTACTTCGT
>JAQBDO010000192.1:0-11705 GCA_032124375.1 Gammaproteobacteria bacterium | reverse complement strand
CTGCTACAAAAAGTTCTTGCGAGAGGAAGTACTCGAGGATGGTTTCCTCGACCGATTCCCGGATGCCAACAATGCGGACCGTAGTCTCGTGCTCGGATCACGGGACATTGTGCGCATCTTCAAGGAGTTCCGGCGTCTACGCTTGACGGACCAGACCATTTACCTGCGCAACGGATCAGTCAACCTGGTTGACGGCATGATCAACATGGGGTTCTCCTGCGACGGCGCCCATTACATCGACCATCAAACCTTCTTCGCGAAGCTCGGGACGTACGAGACGACCGAGCGGCCGTCGTGATACCCGACTAACAGGTATTGCCGGTACAGGAGCGTTCGCCGGCGTAAATCGCCCATTCTGATGAGGAGGTGTACCGAGTGACACAGGGATTAACAGAAGAAAACTTTTATCTTGTTGATAAATATGGTGGCCAGGGACAGAATCGAACTGCCGACACGGGGATTTTCAGTCCCTAATGGCGTTTTCTGGACTCCCGGTTTTCAACAACTTACGCACACAGGCCCCGCGCTAAGTTGCCAGGAATGGACAGGAGCGGACACGAGATGACAGGAGTCGGTCACGATATGGTCACGCCAGACATCATGAGGGAAACTAATAAAGTATTCTGGTGCAGGCATCCCGCCACCCTGACCAGCAGCACGAGAGCCACGAACAGAGAATATGGTCTCCGGAGCTGAATGTCGGGCGTTTAGTCGTTCTCTGATAAGCAGCAAGTTGATGTCGCAGTAGCACACTCTCGATTTGCAGGGAGAACCGTGCCCGGATCACGGTAGCCACAAGTAGTAACAACGCACAGACAATGGAGTATAGGCAGAATAAACGCCCATTTCTTCTCTCGTCAACAGATCATCCAAGGGTAACGAAGGGCCCCGCGCCAGGCGGCGCCCGCCCTTCCGGCAACAGGTGCGTTGGCCCAGAGACGACCTTTCCCTGCAGATGGGTGAATATCTTCTCAATGACCACCGGGTCTTCGATGCAGGCGATTACCTTGACAGCACCGCCGCATTCCCCACAGGTCTCGATATCTATATTGAAAACACGCTTCAGCCGCTGCGCCCACCTCATGGCCGCATGCCGTTCGGCCGGGGTTTTCTCTTGCGGCTCATCAGACGTTTTGGTCTTGTTGCCCTTGCCCCGACTGGCTGGCGTCACCGTTGAACGATGTTTGCTGTTGGGTGCAAAGACACCGTGGAAACGGGTCAGATTGACTCGTGGCTTGGGAATCAGGGCGGCGAGCCGTTTCTTCCCGGCCTGATCGCCGCGAGCCTGTTACTACCGTGCCACGCCATGGAACTCGAGCCCCGGCAGTGGAGCCATCTCCCCCTCGGAACGAATTTCGCCGGCATGGCTTACGCCTACACCAAGGCCGACATTGCCTTCGACCCGGTACTGCTGCTCGATGATGTTGAAATGAATTTGCAAACCTGGGCCGGCAAGTACATTAGCACTTTCGGGTTATTCGGAAAGTCGGCACGCATCGACCTCACCCAGGCCTACCAGAAAGGGGATTGGTCCGGTTTGCTGGACGGCATGCCGGCATCAACCTCAAGAAGCGGCTGGTCAGACACGTTTGTGCGTATGGCGGTAAACTTGTACGGGGCACCGCCCCTGGAGCGCAGGGAATTTGCGGCATATCGATCCGGCTTACACATTGACACCATCGTCGGAATGGGACTGGTGGTACGCTTGCCGACCGTGGAATACATGGAGGACAAGCTGATCAACCTTGGTCAAAACCGGTATGCCTTCCGGCCCCAGCTCGGCATTTCTCATACCCGGGGAAAGTGGACGGCAGAACTGACCGGTGAAGCGGCCTTCTATACTGACAATGATGAATTTTTTAACGGGAACAAGCTTGAACAGGAACCGATTTATATTATCCACGGCCATCTCATCTACAGTTTCCGCCCGGGACTCTGGGTGAGTGCAAGTGTGGGTTATGACTACGGGGGCGAAAATACAGTCAATGGAATCGAGAAGGACGATAACAAACAGGATGCTGGCTGGGGACTAACAGTTGCCTACCCCATCAATCGCCAGACAGGTATCAAGGCGACTTATATTGGCTCCCGCAAGCTTGAATCAACAGGACTTGATTCCGATACGCTGATGGCAAGCCTGTCGTTTTCATGGTGAATTGATATTGTGATTGATTCCTTTCTGCAGGAAAAATCCCGTTAAACTTTTCACATTAAGGTGGCTCTCAACACATCCCGATTTGTCATTCCTGAGCATGCAGGACAAAAGCGCAAGGCGCGTTGAGCGCCCGCAGGGTGGTATGCAGGGTGAGCGAAGCGAGCCATCCAGGAAAATCAACAGGCTGGACCCCGGCCTTCGCCGGGGTGACGACTTATCAAGGGTTTCCTTAAAGTTGTAGATCAGGCGGTTACTCAGGCGTAGCCCAACAAGGCGGCAGGGATATTTCGAAGTATGCTCGGGATTTGCCGTTCACAGACTGGATGCGTAGTCATGCAAGCGGCCTGACCTGTATGTGAACCCGCCAGCTTGACCGCAGTTGCTAACAAAAACACACCGTAGAGGTTGGTTTTAATTCCCGCATATTCCGTGATCCTCGAGTAAATGCTCCATCTGCATTTGCATGACCTTGCGCCCGACTTTCTTGCGCAGCGAGGCCAGGCCGCTCCAGTAATCTACCCATGCCCTTTCAACATAAATCAGTATGTCGTCTCCGGAATCGAGTCGGGTCACGACTGCGACGCGTTGTGAAACATCGAAGAAGTGCGATACGTAGTAATCACGAATGCCCACGAGGTGCATATCCGCATTCCGGGATGCAAGCCTGTGCGAGAGGATAAATGCAGGGCGCCCCTCGATATTGAGCTTGACCCAGAAGTAATCATCTCCAACGATGTCTTCCGGCAGTTTACGTGGATAGCTGAGCCAGGCGTTGTGAAAGTCCGGGTACAGTTCATGCAACCCTTGCATATTCTCTTCCGTCTTGCGCAGTTCCTGTCCGGGACTGACGGCAGCACCCTTTTCGCGGGCATACGGCTTCGCTCCGGCGAGACCATTCTTGCGGTATGCCTGGTAACGTGCATGCAAAATTTCTTCCAGCAGCGCCTCGACCCGGGCAGGCTCAGCCGCACCCCGCAAGGCCTGCAGGGCGGCTATCTCGTCGCCGGACAGGTTCAGCCCGTACCCAGGCTCTACGTCCAGGTAATGCTGCACCTCGTCACGGTCCTTGCTACCCAGTGAGATGGCATTGAATGATGCGCCAGGGGATGCTGTATTGATTTTTCCCTGGCCCTGCAGATGCGTTTCGTCAAATGGAAGCGTATCACCGAGAAAAGGCGCCAGCGCATCTTCGCTGCTCCCCTTGACCAGACATGCAATAACAACGGCAATCTCGCGATCGGAGACTTCGTGTATTTTGGCAACACCGAAGCCTCCCTTGCGTACAGCCTCAATATCGGCTGCATCGAAGTAAGGCTCGTTCAGCACCTGTTGTAACGTAAGAACAGCATGCACCGGCTGTACGGATAGCAGCAGTATAAACAGGGCAAAAACGCTGATGATTGAGTTATTCGACCTGCAGGATTGTTTATCAAACATGACATCACCGCCACTGTTGCATACGCTTTACACGACTGCTTCGCATTACATGCCGATCAGCAGTTTGTCTCAATTATAGTCGGGAAAACGCCGCTGTGATTTTCAGGGGCCACACTGACAATGGCAGGGCAATCCCCGATATTGCCACTAACAAGCCACCAACCAATGCTCAGCTAAGGGTCTCGTCAGGCAGGGTATCCGGCTCAATCCATTTGATCAGGAGTTCGTAGCCAACCGCGACGATTACCGGCCCCAGGAAGACACCAACCACACCCCATTCCAGCAGGCCGCCGACGGCGCCCAGGAATGCCAGTATGGCCGGCAAGTCAAGGTCCTTGCTGACAAGCATCGGCCGAACGATATTATCCGTCAGGTTGACCACCACCAGGCCCCAGAGAAACACGAACAACGCCATGAGTGGCTGGCCCGAGGCCCAGAGCCAGAGTGACATGGGCAACCAGATCAGCACGGGGCCAATCTGAACCAGCGAGAGGATGAATGTCAGCCCGGCCCAGATGATCCAGCCGGGAATGCCGGCGACTATATAGCTGAAGGTCGCGACCAGGGTCTGCGCAAGCGCCGCCCCGAGCACACCGCGCACCGCCTGCCTGGTGGTCAGCACCGAATGAGCGGCCATGCGTTGTGCGAAATGCCCGCCAATGCGGTCCAGAAACTTGATGAAAAGTTCAGTGACTCGCTCGCCGTGGTAGACAAGCAGCACGGCCAGGATGACGCCAACGGCGAACTCGAAGACAAACAGGCCCAGGATCTCGATTTCCTGCAGCATCCATAACAGCACTGCCTTGAGTTCATCGCCGAAATGCGTGGCCAGGGTAGAGGCATCGCTAAACATCGACTGCCACAGCGCGGATATATGTGGCCCAATGGCGGGGATCTGGTGCAACGGGTCCGGTACAAGGCTGTGGTCAGCCGCTGCCTGTCGTTCAAGCCAGGAGAATACGTCAGGCAGGAATGCCAGCAACGCCCTTGCCAGGCCGATTGTGGGTATCATGAAAAGCAGTGCCAGGATGATCCCTGTCAGCCAGGCTGCCCTGCCCCTGCGGCCATCCAGCTTGCGGACAAGCCATTGATAGCGCGGCTCGACAGCTATCGCCAGCATGCCTCCCCATAGAATAGCCGGTAAAAACGGGTACAGGGTAAGCAGCGCGATCATAATGACCGCGAGCAGAACTGTAACGGGAAGAATGCGCTCGATGGTCTTTACATGCAGCGATCTGCTCATTTAGGCAGCAGCCTGCCAATAATCAATCCGATAGCTGCAGCAGTTGCCAGTAGTTCCAGCGTCCGTTTACTGGCATCCTTGCCTGAACCCTGGGAAAGCTGGCCCATGAATGCCCTGACCTCGTTGTTGATGATTGTTGCCCTGGCCTGGCGACTGCGCAACAGGGACCGCCCGATCAGCCAGACAATCACGCTGAAAAGTGCAATCACCATGGTTACCACCAGTGCCGCATACCAGGCAGGGATGATTGTCGAGAGCCAGAGGAACAGGGCCAGAAATGCGAAGGCCGCTGCCAGGGACAACATGGCCATGGTAAAAACCAGCAGGGCCATGCCGGAAACACGGCGTTTGAAGGTAGTGACTTCGTTACTGACGAGGTTGCTGACGAGTCTTTGCAGCATGCCGCAGTTTCTCAGCGACGCGACAGGAAACCGATGAAGATCCCGACAAGCAGGGCTACTATCGCTGACTGGAACGGTTTCTCGACAATATAACTCTCCATTGATCCAGCCGCCTGTTTTGCCCGGCCGGCAACTTCATCCGCTGCCTGCCGTGTACGGTTCAGCAGTTCATCCGATTCATCCCGGGCAGCTTTTCCGGCTCCGGAGAGGTTGTCCTGCCCCAGCTGCACAAACAACTGGGTCAGCCTGGAGATGTCCTCACGGATGGTCTTGATCTGTTCCTCGATGTTGCCGGTAGTATCCGGATTTGATGTTTCTGGCATGGCCTTGATCCCCTCGTTGTAAGCCGATTCCTGCACCCATCCCCAATCCACCCCGCCGGCAGGTTCAGTCTGGATCATAACCCTATCCCGCAGCCGCCTCTTGTCCGTGATTGCACGTACATCTGATGGTGGGTGCGGTCGCGACAACCTGCAGGGAGGCGTTGTGGAACAGCCGGGTCAAATGATTAAATCAAGCCAATGCAGGAACCGGCCCTGCCCGGCATACCAGCAGGGAAACACCCTTGCATTCACAAGTCATATTTACTGCACAACCGCCCAACCCGCAGGCTTGTGGCCCGTGTAACAGGCGGGGCAAACCCTCGATTTAATGAATACAGACGGTTATTCTTCTCACCCCTGAAGCAGTTTGGCAGGCCCCAACCAGGCCAGGCATGCTGCGATACGATGGTGACAACCAGCCTTCCAGGTCGACAGAGGATTATGATGAAGTCCACAGCACTCATGGTCTGCAGCACCACAATACTGCTTGCAGCATGTGCCGGCAGCCCGCCCCACCAGCTCGACCTCATGCCGGCGCCGGCTGTATACGAACAGACAGAAACGCCTTTCGAGGCGGCTGACACTGCCAGTACACCGGCCGGGACAGGCACACTCGATATGCTCTATGCCACCAACCGCGCACCCGCAAGCGGTGACGAGGAGGGGCGTTATTACAGCAGCGAGCGGGGCTACCTGGTACGCATGGGCCGTGCTGACATCACCTTTGGTGACAGTGACATCACCTGGGACGAGGCACGCAGGATATCGCTGTTGAAAAACCGCCCGGGATCATTCCCGCTATCGGTGAGCGGTGTGAAGGAATCCGGCATACTGGCCTCCAGTGTCTCCGTATTCACCCCGCAGGAGATCGCCGCAACTGTCGATGACGGGCCATCGCGTGAGTTCGTGCGCGAGATCGAGAACCGCCTGGCCCGGTCATCGGTGAAGGATATTTTCATCTACGTCCACGGCTACAAGGTGAACTTCGAGAACCCGCTGCTGGTAGCATCCGAGATGTGGCACTTCCTCGGTCATGAAGGTGCGTTCATCGCCTTCTCGTGGCCATCAACACCGGAACGTCTGGCCTACATGAAGGACATCGAAACCGCCCGTGTTTCTGCCTGGGGACTGCGCCAGTTCCTCGACTTCCTCGCCAGCGAAACCTCCGCGGAACGCATCCACATCGTTGGCTACAGTGCCGGTACCCGCGTGGTACTGACCACGCTCTACGAAATGGCGCTGCTTCATCAACGCGACAGCGACGCGGACATCAGCAACACAACACGGCTCGGCAACGTTATCCTGGTGGGGTCGGATGTCGACACCGGAACATTTGCGAGCTACGTGATCGATGGCCTGTTGCGCGTGCAGGATCGTCTTACGCTGTATACCTCTCCGAGCGACCAGGCATTGCATCTGTCAGAAAAGATTTTTGCACACCGGCGTCTCGGGCAGCTCCTGCCCGGCACGCTTGACGAACGGATGCGGCAGTACGCCGGATCCTCGTCGCGTCTTGCCCTGATCGATGTGGCAGAGGCCGACAACTTCGACGATGGTAACGGACACGCCTACTTCCGCAAGAGCCCCTGGGTCAGCAGCGACATCCTGATGACGCTGGCTTACGGACTCGGACCGGCCGAACGCGGCCTGGAGCAGCGTGGCGATTCACCGGTATGGCGCTTTCCGAATGACTATCTCACCCGTTTCGAAAGCGCTCACGCAAAGGCGGTCATGGCACGGCGCACTGCCGGTGCGCAGGACACGCTGCACGCACAACCGGTTCCCGATTGAGCTGAAACGCCTGCCGTGACCCTGATTACCAGCAAAGCGCCCGGGCAGACCGGGAACACCTCAGCCCGACTCCAGCCGCCCGAATGACCGTGGACACAGCACCAGCCCGGGTCGTAAAAATGGTTACAATCCCGGCAGCAACAACAACCCGCACTCCGCGCACAGAGAAGGCCTGAATTGATAATGCACTGCAATGCGGCGCAGCCGCTTCACCCTGTCCGGCCAGGACGCCGGTGGCCGTTACCCTGGCTGCTGCTGGTGCTGTTTCCGCTGTTCGCCAGCGCCGGGCAGCCACTGCGCGTCGCCGTTATCTCGGATCTCAACGGTGACTATGGCAGCACCCGTTACGAGGCAACGGTGGACGGCGCAGTTTCCCGCATCATTGCGCTGCAGCCTGACCTGGTGATCAGTACGGGCGACATGGTGGCCGGACAGCGCCGGCCGCATCTCAGCCGCGGCGAAGTGGAGCAGATGTGGCAGGCCTTCCACGAACACGTCAGCAATCCGCTGCGGGCAGCCGGTATTCCCCTTGTGGCCACCCCCGGCAACCACGACGCCTCGGCGTACCAGGGCTTCGACCAGGAGCGCACGATCTACGGTGAGCAGTGGCAGGTCCACCGGCCCGGGGTAGCATTCCTCGACGCCAGCGGTTACCCGTTCCACTACGCCTTCGCCCTGGGAGATGTTCTTTTTATCTCGCTGGACGCGACGGTTGTCGGCAACCTCCCCGCAGAACAGATGACCTGGCTGCGCCAGCTGCTTGAGAAACACGGAGCGAGCTACCAGCGGCGCGTCGTATTTAGTCACCTGCCGCTATGGCCCTTTGCCCGGGGACGGGAAAGCGAGTTTATCGGTGACCCGGAGCTGCAGCAGCTGCTGGAGCAGGCCGGTGTCGAACTCTATCTCAGCGGCCATCATCACACCTTCTACCCCGGCGTCAGTGGCAGCATCGCACTCGTTGGCCAGGCCTGCCTCGGCGCCGGGCCGAGACGCCTGATCGGCACGGAGGACCGTTCGTCCCGGAGCTTTACCTTGCTGGAATTCACGCCGGAGGGCATCGAGGTCGCTGCCTACAGGGCGCCACAATTCGTGAACCTGGTTGACTGGACCACGCTACCGGCACACATCCGCTCTCCCGCCGCCGAGTTGCTGCGCGCGGACCTTGCGCAGGGGGTGGTTGTCAGACCCGGCTCGACCAGCGCACTCGAGGTGAGCCAATGACCGGGAATGCCGCCTGCCCTGCCCTCAGTGGTGATGGATACGTCAATATCCGCGCAGCTGCCGGATCCAGCCGGACTGCGAGCAGCAATTCAATGAGACACACATGAAGACGATCCTCGCCTTACTCGGCCGCACCAGCCTTTCCACCCGCATCATTGCAGGACTGGCGCTCGGCATCTTCACCGGGCTGTTCTTCGGAGAACCTGCTGCGGTCCTGCAACCCGTTGCCGACATCTATATCCGGCTGATGCAAATGACCGTGCTGCCGTACCTGGTGATGTCGCTAATCATCGGCTTCGGGCAACTCGAGGCGGATGCGGCGAAGCGCCTCGCCGTGCGCGCGAGCCTGCTGCTGCTGATCGTCTGGGTGCTGTCGCTGGCGGTTATCGCGGCGATGCCCATCGCCTTCCCCGCCATGCAGAGCGCCTCTTTCTTCAGTAATTCACTCGTCGAGCCCAGGCAGCCATTCTCGATCGTGGACCTCTATTTCACCTCGAACCCGTTCCACTCGCTATCCAACGCCGTCATACCGGCGGTCGTACTGTTCAGTTCGATGATCGGCATCGGACTGATTGGCCTCGATGACAGGGAACGGGTACTGGGGACACTGCGGGTGCTGAATACATCGATCATCCGCATCACCCGGTTCATCATCAGCCTGACGCCGGTCGGCGTCTTCGCCATCGGCGCGGTGGCAGCAGGCACGATGACACCCGAGACCCTGGTGCGGCTGGAGGTCTATTTCATCACCTTTGGCGCCGCATCGCTGCTGCTTGCCTTCCTCGTGCTGCCGCTGCTGGTAACCGCCCTGACACCGTTTCGTTACCGCGAGGTCCTCGCGGTAGGCAGGGAAGCACTGCTCACTGCGTTTGTGACCAACAACGCGTTCATCGTGCTGCCGATCCTGGTGGAGCGCACCAGGGTGCTGCTGCGGCGCCACAGGCTGCTCACCGCGGAAAGCGAATCTGCCGCTGAACTGCTGGTGCCCATCCTGTTCAACTTTCCCAATGCCGGGCGTCTGCTGACCCTGTTGTTCATTCCGTTTGCCGCGTGGCTGGCCGGCAACACCCTGTCCGCGTCAGACTATTCCACCCTGTTCGCAGTGGGCGTTCCCAGCTATTTTGCCAAGGCACAGGTGGCGCTGCCCTTCCTGATGGATTTGTTCGGCCTGCCGCACGACCTGTTCCAGCTCTACATTCCGACCACGATCATCAGCGGCAAATTCGATTCCATGGTGACCGCTATGAACCTGCTGGCGTTTGCCCTGCTCGGTGCCGGCGCCATGGGCGGCTTCCTGGTCGTGCAGCGCAAACGGCTGCTGGCCGCCGGGGCCATGATGGCGGCCGGCACGATCATCACAGTCATCGCCGTACGGCTGGTACTCGATGCCACTATCGATACCACCTATCACAAGGACGAGCTGCTGCGGCAAATGCACACCCCCCGCGACATATCCACCTCCGTCGTCCACCGGGACCTGGCCAGCCTGCGCGTCGAGGGTGCATCCAGCGGGCTGCCGGTACTTGCACGCATCCGGGAACGCGGCAGCCTGCGTGTGGGCTATGACCCGGTGAACCTGCCCTTCAGCTTCTTCAATCTCGAAGACCAACTTGTCGGCTTCGACATCGAGCTGGCGCACAGCCTGGCGGAATCGCTGGGCGTCAAGGCAGAGTTTGTTCCCATAGAATGGCCGAAACTGCCCGGGATGCTTGCGGACGGTGTGATCGATGTGATGCCTGGCACCTGGTACCGGCCATTCTGGTTTCCTTCCCTGCGCCTGTCCGCGCCTTACATGACGGGAACAATGGCCTTGGGAGTGCGCGACGAGCGCCGCCACGAGTTTGCCAGCGTCGAGGCACTGCACCGCAGCCACGGACTGAAGATTGGCGTCCCGCTAGATATCACCCAGGTGAAGTACAGCATGGAACGCTACTTCGGGGATGCGGACGTGGAGTTCGTCACCCTGGAAACGTGGCAACCGTTCTTCGAGGGCCGTCACCCGGAACTGGACGCGTTCCTGGTGCCAGCGGAGAACGGTTCCGCCTGGTCACTGCTTCACCCCGAGTACACCGTCGTGGTACCGCAGCCGGACCCGGTGAAGGTACCCACCGCCTTTGGACTGGCCCTGGACGCCGATGACCTGGCGGACGCCGTCAACGAATGGGTGGTATTTGCTACGAATGAGGGAATGATCCAGCGGGCATACGACTACTGGATCCTGGGTCAGGGCGCAGGGGAAAAGCACCCGCGCTGGTCGATTGTCCGCAATGTCCTGGGCTGGGTCGACTAGCGCGCCCGGATATTCCTGCAGGGAATGCACGGCGCCTTGCGGGCGCCGTGCGAATTGACAACGATATTACAGACCTGCTGGTGTTACTTTTGCATGTCTTCGCCGGCTTTTTCGATGGCTTCGCCCATCTCATCCACCTTCTCGCTGGTGTAGGACTCGACCTTTTCGACTGCCTCGTCTACCTGCTTGCCGGCATGCTCAGCCGGGCCTTCTTCCTGCTTGCTGCAACCAATGACCGCGGCCAGGGCAATGGCCGATAGCATACTGATAACTAGTTTCATGACATCTCCTCGTCAGTTCCTGCTGTTTATCCAAACTACTGTTGAATGTCTGCACAATTCCCGGTTTGTCATTCCGGCGCAGGCCGGAACCCAGGTAAACCAACAGCCTGGACCCCGGCATGCGCCGGGGTGACGACAAGTTTTTACCTTGCATCTGGCGGACTATCAAGCAGCCACCATGGCGTCTCGAACGCCTGCGCCTCTTCCCTGCTACCCGCCGGGTAGAACGAGTGAATGCTGTCATTGACATAGTAACTCCAGAACTCACGCTCAAGGCTCGCGTCCATTATTCTGAATGCACCCAGTTTTTGCTGGTCCTCGAGAAACGCCCGGTAGGCATCCAGCGGCTCCGGTCCGCCCTGCTGAAAAATGATGCGACCGCCGTACTGCCGGTAGAGTGCTCGGTTGATTTTCCATTGCCGTATGAAGGCAGACGCAACCTGTGCTCTCGCCTCACGATCTTCTCCGGCATCACCGGCGAGTTCGTCGAGACTGGCAGCAAGCTGTTCCAGTGCCTCGAGCTCCGCGGCAAGCGCCTTGTAGCCGGCATCATCCGGCTTCAT
>JAQBDO010000191.1:0-3756 GCA_032124375.1 Gammaproteobacteria bacterium | reverse complement strand
TGCTCAATCAGTATCCGGATATTGAGGCCGATGCCAGCGTCGGCAGAAAGACGCTTCCTGTTGTCTTTGGAGCGGCTGCCAGCAACGTTGTTTATGCGCTATTTATGGTTGCGTCCGGTGCAACGATTCTGTTTCTGCGGGTAACAGGGTATTTACCAGATTTTGGTATTATCGCTCTGTTGCCCATCGGGTTTTCGCTGTTTGCGCTTACCGGGGTGATGAAATATGCCGCCAACATTGGTCGCCACCCACTTTACCTGGGGGCAAACGTGGTGGCAGCAATACTGACGCCATTGTTGCTTGGCATAGCGCTTGTTAGTGGTTAACAGGGCGCTGGCAGATGCCGCCAG
Organism: Gammaproteobacteria bacterium; assembly: GCA_032124375.1. GTDB lineage: Bacteria > Pseudomonadota > Gammaproteobacteria > UBA9214 > UBA9214 > UBA9214. The sequence continues at coordinate 3,406 of JAQBDO010000191.1, read as the reverse complement.
CGCATTGCAGTATGCCTTGCCAGAACGTTCGTCATACGGGTCTGCCATGAATGGCGCAGTATTTGCTGTGTTTATGCACGATGAACACTTACCAACACAACTGCAGGACTGTTTAACATGCTTGACAAGACCCTCGCTATTATCCTCGCCGGCGGCGCAGGCACGCGCCTGCAACCGCTGACAAATGACCGCGCCAAGCCGGCTGTACCCTTTGGCGGCAAGTACCGCATCATTGACTTTACACTTGCCAATTGCCTGCATTCTGAAATTCGCCAGGTGCTGGTGTTAACCCAGTACAAATCTCATTCCCTGCAAAAGCATCTGCGCGATGGCTGGTCCATTTTTAACCCGGAGCTGGGCGAGTACATTACGCCGGTACCGCCGCAGATGCGCGTCGATAGTGAATGGTATTCCGGCACGGCCAATGCGATTTACCAGAATCTGTACATGCTGGAACGTAGCGAGGCCGACTGGATTGTGATTCTGTCCGGTGACCACATTTATCGCATGGACTATGCAGAAATGGTCAAGTCGCATATAGAGCAGCAGGCCGATGTCAGCATCGCTTGCATGGAAGTCTTGCTCAGGGAGGCGCAGGCGTTTGGCGTCATGGAGATTGATGATGATTCACGTGTCGTGAGCTTTGCGGAGAAGCCGCAACAGCCCAGGCCCTTGCCGGATAACGCTGATTATGCGCTGGTATCCATGGGGGTTTATGTCTTTAACCGGGCGATGTTGCTGGATGCGCTGCGCCGTGATCATGACAATGCCGCTTCCAGCCATGACTTCGGGCATGACATCCTGCCGTCACTGATCGTTTCACACAAGGCCTGCGCTTACCGTTTCGGCGGTGACAGCGGTCGCGTCTCACCCGACCGCTACTGGCGTGATGTCGGCACCATTGATGCCTACTACGAAGCAAACATGAGCCTGCTTGAGCCGGTTCCACCACTGGATCTCTATCAGCAGGACTGGACGATCCGCACCTACCAGGGGCAAACACCGCCAGCCAGAACGGTGCCGGGGGAATCCGGCAACGAAGGTGTGTTCGTGAATTCCATCGTAGCGGGCGGGGTCATCATCGCCGGCGGTGGCGTGAATCGCTCAATTCTGTTCCCGGGTGTGCGGGTGCAGGACGAGGCCATTGTTGAAGATGCCATATTGCTCAACGATGTCATTATCGGTGAGGGTGCCCAGGTGAAGCGCTGCATTATTGACAAGAATGTGGTTGTTCCTGCGGGTGAGGTGATTGGTGTTGACCTGGCGGCCGACCGGCAGCGTTTCCATATTTCGGACAAGGGCATTGTGGTGATACCCAAGCGCTACAACTTCACCGGACGCTAAATTATATGGCCAAACCGGCACATCCTGCACGCAATTGGTGCAGGCTGCACCGGTTTGGCACATTGAGACGGGTTCGTTGGTCCTGCTATAAAGCAAGATTTGCGGCATTTCTCTGATTCTATCGGTAGTTAGTGACTCAGAGCTCTTGCTGTTATGTGTGGCATGCTAATTGCCTTTTGTACTGATAATTTTAACGAATAGCGTCATGACGACTGTCTGGAAGCAATGGCGCTGACACCAGCGGCCACTGGCCAAACAGATACCCCCTGAATCGCCGGCTTTGTTTTGCCTGTTGAAATAAACCCGGTGATTCCACTTTGTTAAGCATTTTATATAGAGGAAATGGAAATGAGTGGAAATGAATCTCGCCTGCAGGCGATTTATCAAATAACAAACCGTGAACCAGTATCCGTAACGATGCCCGATAAGTTGGCAAATATCTGGGCGGAGGATGTTTTTAACCTGGCAAGAATGGAGTGGACTCTTTCCAAGAACGCCTTCAAAGCGATCAAGAAAACAGTGCAGACGGGCGTGCCGCTCGATCCTGCAACGGCAGACGTTGTGGCAGCGGCAATGAAAGAATGGGCCGTTTCAAAAGGCGTCAAGTTTTTCTCGCATATTTTTTATCCGATGACCAATATCACGGCTGAAAAACACGATGGCTTTATAGTTACCAATTCTGATGGTAACGCGATTAGCGAATTCACCGGCAGCCTGCTGATCAAAGGCGAGCCCGACGGCTCCTCTTTCCCCAATGGCAGTATTCGAATGACAAACGCTGCGCGTGGTTATACCGCATGGGACCCAACCAGCCCTGCCTTCATCATGCATACGGATAATGGCGCAACATTGATGATTCCCTGTGTGTTCATGTCCTGGACGGGTGAAGCGCTGGACAAGAAGATTCCGTTGTTACGCTCCAATGCAGCCATGAACAAGGCTGCACAAAAAGTGCTGTCCCTGATGGGTGAAACGGACATTGCACAGGTAAATTCCAGCTGTGGTGCCGAGCAGGAATACTTCCTGGTCGACAGTAACTTTGCCAACAGTCGTCCTGACCTGTTGCTGGCCGGCCGTACCCTGTTTGGTGCGGCATCGCCAAAAGGTCAGCAGTTTGATGACCATTATTTCGGTGCTATCCCGGCACGCGTTCAGGTGTTTATGCAGGATTTTGAAGACCAGTTATACAAGCTGGGTATTCCTGCCAAGACTCACCACAACGAAGTGGCGCCGGGTCAGTTTGAAATCGCGCCTTACTTCGAAGCAGCAAACGTCGCGGCTGACCATCAGCAATTAATGATGACGTTGATGAAAAGCACGGCAAAGAAACACGGCTTTCTGTGTCTGCTGCACGAGAAACCTTTTGCCGGTATCAATGGTTCCGGCAAGCACGTCAACTGGTCGGTAGGTAACGCCACCCAGGGTAACCTGCTGGATCCGGGTAGCACGCCGCACGACAATCTGAACTTTCTTTTATTCTGTGGCGCCGTTATTCGCGGAGTTCACAAGTTCGGCCCGCTGCTGCGTGCGGTGATTGCAACAGCAGGAAATGATCACCGTCTGGGGGCCAATGAAGCACCTCCGGCCATCCTGTCGGTCTACCTGGGGGACCAGCTGGAAAAAGTCTTTCAGGATATCAAGACAGGAAAACTCATTAAAGGTGAAGGTGGCGGGGTTATGGATCTCGGACTTTACCAGATTCTTCGTTTTGAGCGTGACCCGGGCGACCGTAACCGCACCTCTCCTTTCGCCTTTACCGGCAATCGCTTTGAGTTCCGTGCCGTAGGCTCGGCACAGTCTGTTTCAGGTCCGCTGGTAGCGATGAATACCATGCTGGCTGATTCCCTTAACTGGGTTGCCGAAAAGCTGGAGGCGGCACTCGCAAAAGACAGTGATCATTCAGTGGCGGTTATCGCTGTACTTAGAGAGTTGATGGAAAAGCATGGAAATGTCATCTTCGGTGGCAATGGCTACTCTGCAGAGTGGCACAAGATGGCGGTTGAGGAGCGTGGTTTAAAGAATATTCCGAACACGGCAGATGCATTGCCAGAGCTGCGTGAAG
>JAQBDO010000190.1:0-4192 GCA_032124375.1 Gammaproteobacteria bacterium | reverse complement strand
TGCAGCGTGATGTCATTCGTCTCCAGGGTATAAGTGACGTCCCGGGCGGGCGCTAAAAAGGGGATTTCCATCGGCTCCAGCCTGGGTACGCCCATGTCGACAGTAATCAGGCCATCATCTCTGCGGATCAGTTGTAGCGGGCCGCTGGCGGTTTCCACCCGCAGTGTTGTCTTGCGGCTAAGTCCTTGTTCATGCACAAATTGCATGAAACAGCGGGCACCATTGCCGCACTGACCGACTTCGCCGCCATCGGCATTGAAGATCCGGTAGCGGAAGTCGGCGGTCGGGGTGCTGGCTGTCTCCACCAGCAACAGCTGGTCAAAGCCGATGCCCGTGTGGCGGTCAGCCAGTTGCTGTATTTGCTCCGCTGACAGGAATACGGACTGATTAATGGCGTCAATCACGACAAAGTCGTTGCCAAGGCCGTGCATCTTGGTGAATTCGAGCGTCATGGCCTACAGCGGCAGCAGGTGTTCGTGCCGGTAAAGGTCTGCCAGTGTTTCGCGCTCGCGGATGACATGCACCTGTGCGCCATCTACCATGACTTCTGTCGCGCGTGGTCGGGAGTTGTAATTGGAGCTCATGCTAAAGCCATAGGCACCCGCGGAACGCACCGCCAACAGGTCGCCTTCTTCCAGTGCCAGTAAACGATCCTTGCCGAGGAAATCGCCGGTCTCGCAGATCGGACCGACAACGTCATAACGGGTTGACACGCTCGCGCGTTGCTGTACCGGCACAATATCGTGCCAGGCATCATAGAGCGCCGGCCGCTGCAGGTCGTTCATGGCGGCATCGACGATGGCAAAATTCTTGTGGTCGCTATGTTTCAGGAATTCCACGCGTGTCAGCAGGATGCCGGCATTGCCGGCGATAGCTCGCCCCGGTTCCAGCAGTAATTCCTGCGGACGACCCGACATGCGTTCCAGCAGTGCCTGTGCATAGGCGTCCGGTAACGGTGGCTGGTCGCCCTGTCTGTAGGGTATGCCCAGGCCGCCGCCAAGGTCGATGTGCCTGAGCGTAATGCCTGTCGCCTGCAGGCTGTCGACCAGCTCCAGCACCCGGTCAAGGGCATCCACAAACGGCGCTGTTTCGGTGAGCTGCGAGCCGATGTGGCAGTCAATACCGTTGACATCAATGTGTGGCAGTCCGGCGGCAAGCTGGTATACATCCAGCGCCGTTTCGACGCTGATGCCAAACTTGTTGTCCCGCAAACCGGTGGAAATGTACGGGTGTGTCATGGCGTCAACATCGGGGTTGACGCGCAGGGATACCGGGGCGCGGTGGCCGGTTGCTGCTGCCACCTCGTTGAGTCGCAGCAGTTCCGATTCTGACTCAACGTTAAAACAGCGAATACCGGCTGCCAGTGCGCGGCGCATTTCCGCAGTGCGTTTGCCAACACCGGAAAAAACAATACGTGAGGGGGCACCGCCGGCTGCCAGCACCCGCTCCAGTTCTCCCTCGGAGACGATGTCGAAGCCGGAGCCGAGTCGAGCCAGCACTTGAAGCACCGCCAGACTGGAGTTGGCCTTGACGGCGTAACATATCAGGTGCGGATGACCGGCAAGCGCTGTGTCAAAGACGTGCCAGTGGCGTTCCAGTGTGGCACGTGAGTAGACGTAACAGGGGGTGTCGAAGCGCGCGGCGATCTCGGTGAGTTCAACGTCTTCGGCCAGCATCCGGCCATTTTCAGTGTGGAAATGATCCATGGTATGTCGTTCAGCTGCCGGGGTCCTGAGACTGTGCCTGTTCCGGAGCTTGCTCCGGCACCCGTTCAGGTGACTGTTCAGGTGCCTGTTCAGGTTCAGGCAGGTACAGCGGGCCGGTTTGTCCACAGCCGGCCAGCAGCAGTGTGCAGATCAACAGCAACAGTGGTGGTGTTTGGTGGTTTCTCATGGTGCCAGTCCGGATAAAGTGCCGCCAGTATACGGCGACTATGCGGCAAACCCAATGCCAACACGGCATACAGCTATTCTATCCATGCGATAATGACGCGCTCGCACTTGTCGCATGCATAGAGTACCCGAATTATGAATGAACCCCTGCTGGATGCCGTTGAAATCAATCCTGCCGGCGCGCCGCGCGCCTGCATTATCTGGCTGCATGGGCTGGGTGCGGACGGGTATGACTTCGAGCCACTGGTGCCACAGCTCGGGCTGGTGGATGTACGCGTGGTGCTGCCCCATGCGCCACGCCGACCGGTAACCATAAATGGCGGTATGGTGATGCCGGCCTGGTATGACATTCTCGCGCCCGATTTCAATCGGGGTCAGGACAGCGCCGGTATTCGTGTATCAGAGCAGCAGTTGCAGGCGTTGATCCAGCGTGAAATCGATGCCGGTATCCCGGCTGAAAAGATTTTGCTGGCAGGTTTCTCACAGGGTGGAGCGATTGTTTTGCATGCCGGTTTGCGTTATCCGCAGCCACTGGCCGGCATCCTGGCGCTGTCGACCTATCTGCCGTTGGGTGACTTGCTGGCGGCGGAAGCGGCGGCGGCTAACCGCGCTGTGCCTATAATGATGGCGCACGGCACACTGGATCCCGTGGTGCCCTTGTCATTGGCACTGCAGTCCCGTGATCTGCTGCTACAGCAGGGCTATAACGTTGCGTGGCACAGTTACCCGATGCAGCATGCGCTGTGCCCTGAAGAAGTGCAGGATATTCGCCGCTGGCTGGGACAACGGCTGGCGTCTGAAAAGGACTGACACGGCCCGGCTGATAGTTTTTTACTTAATGGCCGCGTTAGATAGCAATCGAGGTGCCGCTGTCATTACGGCGTGCTTCTGTCAGGGCCGATTCCGCACGCTCCAGCATCGAGGCGGCAGTATCATTTTTTTGGCACTGGGTGACGCCATAGCAGGCGCTCACCGGGGCCTCACTCGTTTCATTCAGGCGGGTGATTTCCGCTGCCAGTTTATCCACCAGCACCAGTGCAGAATCCTGCATGGTTTCCTGTAGCACCAGGATAAAGTCATGGTTGTCAGTGCAACCCACCAGATCCGCCCAGCGCGTCTGGTCACTGAGCAGGAAGACAATTTTCCTGAGCATTTTGAGTCGCTCCCCGCTGGTGTCGACGCCCATGGTAATGATGGACAAGGGCGAATTATAGCGGCGGCTGCGTGACACCATGGGTTCCAGTGAAACCTGGATGCCGTAGCGGCTCAGCAGGCTGGTGAGTTGCTCATCCATGAGTGCCTGTTCCCTGAATTTTACCTGCAGCGCATCACGCTCTTTTTTAAACCGCAGTTTTTCCGTGACATCCATGAAGAAACGCGCGGTGACGCCGGGTGCATCTGCTACTGCGGTGCTGGTGATAGCCAGCCAGCGTTCATCACCATCCGGCATGATCCAGTTGACCACGGTGCCCGGTCCCAGCAAGGGCGTTACCAGACCGTCCGGCTGCAGTGCATCCTTTAAGGTGTCGGCGGCATCTCCCAGCAAGGCGCTGAAGGCCGGATTAAAGCCGCATATTTCACCGTTTTCCGCTATTAGCAGCAGCGCGACCGGGCAGTTGTCGAGCAGCGAATGGGCCGCCTTTAATGAGGTGTCGTACATAGAATCAATCAGCTCCAGAAATACGTTTTGAGGATGGTCGCAGGCAAGCTACAGGGTTGGTGCAGTCTGCCTGAATGGCGCTTGGTGTTTGCCCAGGCGTTCCCGGGCGGTGGCGATGGCGGACTGTATCTGCGCAGGTGCCGTGCCTCCCAGATGATCTCGTGCCGCCAGCGAACCTTCCAGGGTCAGCACGGCGAACACATCATCACTGATATGTTCGGAAAATGTCTGCAGTTCTTGCAGGGACATGGCCGACAGGTCCTTGCCCGTCTCGACACCGTGACGCACGGCGCGACCAACGATCTCATGTGCATCACGGAAGGCAATGCCCTTGCGAACCAGGTAGTCGGCGAGATCCGTCGCCGTGGGAAAGCCCTGCATGGCCGCCGCTCGCATGTTGGCATGCCTGATATCTATGGCCGGCATCATGTCGCCGAATACGCGCAGTGATCCCCGCAGGGTATCAACGGTATCAAACAGTGGTTCCTTGTCCTCCTGGTTGTCCTTGTTATAGGCCAGTGGCTGGCTTTTCATCAGCATCAGCAGGCCCAGCAGATGACCGGTGACCCGGCCGCACTTGCCGCGTACCAGCTCCGGGACATCCGGGTTTTTCTTCTGCGGCATGATGCTGGAGCCGGTG
>JAQBDO010000189.1:0-3921 GCA_032124375.1 Gammaproteobacteria bacterium | reverse complement strand
CGCTTATCAAGTAGCCAGGTGTGCGACACCCTGATTGTTTGCGGGTTCGTTTTTTTTGCTACTATGGAGCAACGTTTGGCATTTCACAAGGAAGGACAGATCAATGGGGAAAAAACACAAAAAATCCGCAGCAGCAGAATCGGCTGGAAAGGCAGTTGCTGACAAGCCGCAGAAGCTTTCCAGAAAGCACTACGAAGATGAGCTGGAAAAGCTGCAAGGCGAGCTCGTCAAGCTGCAGTTCTGGGTGAGAAATAAGGGCGCCAAGGTCATTATCATATTCGAGGGCCGGGACGCGGCCGGCAAGGGTGGCGTCATCAAGCGTATTACGGAGCGGGTAAGCCCACGGATATTCAAGGTGGCTGCGTTGCCGGCACCGACAGAGCGCGAGAAGACCCAGATGTACATCCAGCGTTATATGAAACATTTCCCGGCGGCCGGGGAAATCGTGTTGTTTGATCGCAGCTGGTACAACCGCGCCGGTGTCGAGCGTGTCATGGGCTTTTGTACCGATCAGGAGTACGAGCGCTTTATGAGAATGACACCGCCGGTTGAAAAGGCGTTACTCGACAACGACATTATACTGATCAAGTACTGGTTCGACGTCAGCATGGATGAGCAGCAGCGTCGCTTCCAGGACCGTATTGATGATGAGCGCAAGCAATGGAAGCTGAGCCCGATGGATACGGAATCCTACAACCGCTGGTATGACTACTCACGCGCACGGGATGCCATGCTCGAGGCAACCGATACGGAATGGGCTCCCTGGCATATTGTACCTTCGGATGACAAAAAGCGTGCGCGTCTGAACTGTATTTCCCACCTGCTGAGCCAGATTCCCTACAAGGGTTTGCCGCGTCCCAGGGTGAAGCTGGGCAAGCGGAACCTGAAGGACAAATATGATGACGAGGCCTCGCTGCAGGGCAGGCGCCTCATCCCGGAGAAGTATTAAAGCAGCGTTGATTAATTGTTCTTTCGGCATCCCGGCGCAGGCCGGGATCCGGTAAACCACGAATTATATGAACTGGATTCCGGCTGTTTGAATCGTGCGGGTCAAGCGGTTGCCGAAAACACAGTCGCAGGGATCCGTTGTTTGCCAGGAAACGTTGCCAGCGTCACCACGCGGGGCGGTCCATCGCCAATGGTTACCTCGGTCAGGTTGATTTTGTTGCCTGGCTGCGGTGCATTATTGCTGATCTTGATGCCCATCTTGTCAAGATTGAGCGAGTGATTCCTGACGTGGACGAAATCATCCGGCTTGCCAAACACCTCTGTTAGCTGCTCCAGTGCAAGCTGTGGCGTCATTAGCGGGGTGCTTATCATTTCTATCTCGGTCTTTCTCAGTTCCCGGCTGGTTTCTTCAATGCCCTGTGCAAGTTCGACGCCGGCCCGGGTGCCCTGTTCCGCTTCACTGGCTCTTTGCTTGTAGCGCATCAGTCTCGCATGCAACATCTGGCGCTTGCCTTGCAACCGGTGGTTTGCAAGCCGGAGTTTTACGATACGCTCAAGTGCGTTTGTTACCAGCCCCTGGAACAGACAGATCTTAAGCCCTTCCCGGGCTTCTGGTTCACTCGGGGCTGGTGAATAAATCCTGTGGTCGGAGAAATTGACGGCAACCTGCAGGACGTCCTTTTTCAGCATGTTGCCTGACAGTTCCATCCCCATGACGGTTTTCTCTGTCCGGTTCATGCACAGCAGGGCGCAGCAACGGGCGTCACCCGTATGGTAATCCTCCAGGTAATCCTGTATTTCGGAGCTGTGACTGAAAACAGACTGCAGATCTGCGACGTTCGCGAAAAAGGCGTTCACATAAGGGTCGGAGGCAAAGGTGCTGCTGCTGACTTCGATGGCCTCCGGGATTTGCTTGACGGTGTCATCAGTAAATTCGAGCGAGGATTGAATGACGTTCTGCAGTTTCTTTTTATAGCCGGAAACCAGCCGTATTTTGCTGTCTGTGCCATCCACCACGCTTTCCATGGTATTGATGACTTCTGCAGTTTGGTAGCGCCTGAGTGCTGTTTCCTGCCTGTTACGGCGGATGCTGTCCCGCAATTCGGAAAATCTGTTAATCAGAAAATGCCTCATGAGGGTGGTCCCGTAGTTTGTAGTCCGGCGGTGTATATTCCGATGCGTATTCTCGTTGGCGGTACGCAAACCTCGAAGACAAGACCGCCGTTATGTTGGCAGGAGTATAGGATGATCCGCTTGTTTTGTCATTTCGGCGGCTAGTCGCATCGACATAAAGAACACTAATTACCGTCTGCGCCGCTGCCCGCTCGCAGTCAGTCTCTCACTCACCATGCCGTAGGGGAAGCAGGCGTCCCCGACGGAGAGGGGGGCGATTTGTTTTACTGCGTTGATTAAACAGGGTGTCTTGAACAGGGCTGATATTTGCAGGGCAGCAAGTCACGTTTGCAGCGATACCAATGGGGCTCGTGTTTTGTTGCCTCATGCGATGTGTCATAATATTTGTCCATTCGCGCAATAAATGCAAAGGCCGGAAAGAATGAAAAACAAGCTGTGCCGTAAAAAGAAAACCATGGCGGAAGAAGCAGACCGGCATGTCCTTTATGAAAAGTCTGTCCAGGATGTCGCTGTAGAGTACAAATTTGTCAGCAAGACTTTCCGCCAATTGCGCGGTCGGCGTCCAAAGCATATGCGAGAGGACTTCTGTGGTACCGCCAACATGTGCTGTGAATGGGTCAGGCGCGGCAAGGAAAATACGGCTATCGGTGTGGATCTCGATGCGGACGTTTTGGCCTGGGGACGGGAGCATAATCTGTCCCTTCTGAAACCGGATGCACGCTTGAGAACCAGTCTGATTCAGGAAGATGTGTGTCGGGTGACAACAGACAAGCCGGTTGAGGTGGTGCTGGCGATGAATTTCAGCTACCAGCTGTTCATGACACGCGAGCAATTGGGTGGCTACTTCAGCAAGGTGCACAAGGCGCTGGCCAAAGACGGCATCCTTTTTATGGATGCCTTCGGTGGCTATGATGCCTATCGTGAAATCAGGGAAAAGACCGTCCACAAGGGCTTCAAGTACATTTGGGAGCAGGCAAGCTATAACCCGATCGATGGCAAGATGCGCTGTCACATCCATTTCGGCTTTCCGGACGGGTCAAAATTGAAGAAGGCATTTTCTTATGAGTGGCGTCTGTGGGGTTTGCCGGAACTGCGCGATCTGCTTGATGAGGCCGGTTTCTCAAAGGTTACGGTGTACTGGGAAGAGACCGACCCGGAGACCGGTGAGGGCAGCGGTGTTTATTCACCAGCCACGGTGGGTAGCGCAGATCCGGGTTGGGTTTGTTTCCTGGTGGCAGAAAAATAGCCGCTGGATTATTTTTAAACTGGAATCCTGAAGGACGTATTTTGCAAATATGTCAAAGTTAAGCGTCATTAATGAACCTGATGGCGATCGCTCTCCTTTTTTGCGGGGGGTATTGGTGCAGTCGCTGGTAAATGCCGGTCTTGACTTTGATGCTGCCTATGACCTGGCCCAGACAGTCAGAAACGAACTGCAGCTAAAGCAGGAAATTTCGAGTGCTGAGCTGAAGGGCCGGGTAGCCGAGCTGCTGGAAGAACAACACGGTAGCGAAAAACGCCAGCGCTATGAGACCGGGCCATACAGTGAGTCGGGTATCGTCGTACACACGCCGACACGCAATGCGCCCTTTTCTGTAGGTGTGTTGGCGCACTCACTGGAAACCTGCGCCATTCCCCCGGAAATGGCTTTGCAAGGCGCGCGCATGGTGCTTGCAAAGTTGAAAAAGACGGGCCATCGGGAAATTGATCACAAGGCCCTGCGACGTGTTATCTACAGATGTCTGAGTGATCATTGTTCGCTGGCAGCGGCCGATCGCTATCTGTCGTGGCGCCGGTTTGAAAACAGTGGCAGGCCCCTGATTATATTGATCGGAGGTA
>JAQBDO010000188.1:0-7371 GCA_032124375.1 Gammaproteobacteria bacterium | reverse complement strand
AAATAGACGTGCTCGGATACCCGTTCGAGGACCATGTCAACACTGGCAGGCGGACTGTCATAGGCCAATACATGACCGGCAACCGAGAGAGACCACACAAAACAAAGTAACTTGCTCATACGCATAGTTTAGACAACCCTTTATCACATCGCACTGGACACCACACCATAACTCCCTCTCCTTTGGCATTCGTGTCCAGAGGCTAAGCTGCTGCAAGACACTACTACTGCCTCAATCTGATAAAGACTGATATGATTGCCACGGAAGCATACAGAATTACACAGAAAAAAGTATTTTATGGCATTTATTCTTCCGTGTTTTTCCGTGTGCTTCCGTGGCTATTAAATAAATCGGGTGTTCAGCTTAAGATAGTTCAGCATACGTTATTATCAGGCTGAAAGAGTACTGGCAGCGGGGCGAAAAAAAGGCCGGGATTAACCGGCCTTTTCTATTTTTCAGCGTAAGAGCCGTTACTTCTTGCTCGCCTCGCGCTCCTTTGTTTCCTTGATCACTGCATCAGCCACGTTTCTCGGGCATGGCATGTAGTGCAGGAATTCCATGGTGAACTGTCCGCGTCCGGAAGTCATGGTACGCAGGTCACCGATGTAGCCGAACATTTCACTCAGCGGGCACTCGGCCTTGATGCGAACGTTGGTGGCGCCAGGTTCCTGGGACTTGATCATGCCACGGCGGCGGTTAAGGTCACCAATCACATCACCGACCTGTTCTTCCGGTGTGAATACGTCGACTTTCATGATCGGTTCCATCAACTGTGGCCCGGCCTTCGGCATGGTCTGACGATAGGCCGCGCCGGCGGCCAGCTCAAAGGCAACGGCCGATGAGTCAACCGCGTGAAAGCTGCCGTCCACGAGCGTGACCTTGAAGTCGAGGCAGGGGAAGCCGGCGAGCACGCCTTTTTCCATGTTCTTCTTGAAGCCCTTGTCGACAGCCGGCCAGAATTCCCGTGGCACGGTACCACCGGTCACGGTCGATTCGAATATGTAACCACTGCCCGGTTCGCCCGGTTCGATGGTGTATTCAATTTTCGCGAACTGCCCGGAACCACCGGTCTGTTTCTTGTGGGTGTAACTGTCTTCGACGCGCTGGGTAATGGTTTCGCGATAGGCAACCTGCGGCTTGCCGACAGTGACATCGATACCGTGGGTACGACGCAGGATATCGATTTTGATGTCGAGGTGTAGCTCACCCATGCCCTTGAGGATAGTCTCGCCGCTGTCCTGATCGGTTTCCATGTGGAATGACGGGTCTTCCTTGATCATCTTGCCAAGGGCAATACCCATCTTCTCTGACCCGCCCTTGTCGTTGGGTGAGACCGCAATCGAGATAACCGGCGCCGGGAACACCATCGGTTCGAGTGTGGCCGGATTCTTCGGGTCGCACAGGGTGTGACCGGTCTGCACGTTCTTCATGCCGATGACGGCAACGATATCACCGGCCTGGGCTCTATCGAGTTCCTCGCGGGCGTTGGCATGCATTTCAACGATACGTCCGATGCGCTCGGTCTTGCCGGTAAAGGTGTTCAGCACGGTCATGCCCCTTTCCAGCTTGCCGGAATAGATGCGGATAAAGGTTAGTGCACCAAAGCGGTCATCCATGATTTTGAACGCCAGTGCGCGCAATGGCCGCTCGGGGTCAACGATGGCAAATTCGCCGGTCTCGTTACCTTCAAGATCAACTTCCGGTTGTGGGTCCACATCGGTTGGGCAGGGCAGGTAGTCTACGGTGGCATTGAGTACCAGCTGGATGCCCTTGTTCTTGAAGGCAGAGCCGCAATAGGTCGGGAAAAAGTCCAGTGCGATAGTGCCCTTGCGGATGCAGCGCTTGATATCGTCAATAGACGGCTCATTGCCTTCCAGGTACTGCTCCATCAGATCATCATCCTGCTCGACGGCGGCTTCGATCAGCTTCTCACGCCATTCCTCGATGGCCTCGGCCATGTCGGCTGGTGGTTCCGTGATTTCATAGGCAGCAGGGTCGCCGGAGTTGTCCCAGATCCATGCCTTGCGCGTCAGCAGGTCTACAACACCGCTGAAATCTTCCTCGACGCCAATCGGTAACACCATCACCAGCGGGTGGGCGTCCAGTACATTCTCTACCTGCTTTACCACGCGGTAGAAGTCTGCGCCCAGACGATCCAGTTTGTTGATGAAAATGACACGTGCAACGCCGGAGTCGTTGGCGTAACGCCAGTTGGTCTCGGATTGTGGCTCAACTCCGCCAGAGCCGCAGAACACGCCGATGCCGCCGTCGAGCACCTTCAGCGAGCGATACACTTCAATGGTGAAGTCAACGTGTCCGGGCGTATCAATAATATTCAGGCGATGCCCGTTCCACTCACAGCTGGTAGCAGCAGACTGAATGGTGATACCGCGCTCCTGTTCCTGTTCCATGAAGTCGGTGGTGGCTTCACCGTCATGTACTTCACCGGTTTTGTGAATCTTGCCGGTCAGCTTCAGGATACGTTCCGTGGTCGTTGTCTTGCCCGCATCCACGTGCGCGAAGATACCGATGTTTCTGTACTTGGCTAAATCAGTCATTTTCCCACTACTCTAGTATGGTTAATTTGTTAATCGGCGAGTGCCTCGCCGCACCCAGGGCCGTCCGCTGTTACCACGAGCTGACACAAACTCGAATTTTATTCAGATAACACACATTTACGTGATGTCAGAGCCGCGGAATTATAAACCAAACCGCCAATAAGTCCATGAATTGAATGCCCGGGCGGGCGCGGCGGGCAGGCTAATCCGCCGACAGCCACAGCGGGAGCTGCTGGTGCGGCTGCGAGGGGTTGAAAACGGCGCTTTTCACCTGATTTACCCGCCTGTGTATAATTTGTCCATGCATGATATTCCCAACCGCATCGCCGATGTCCTGCTGGAGGTCGAAGCCCTGTTACGCATCAGTGGCAAATGGGACGCCTACCGGCCGTCCACAGACGCACTGCTCAGCTCGGAACCATTCTGCATCGACACTCTCAGCTTTGAACAGTGGCTGCAGTGGGTATTTCTGCCGCGTATGAAGCAGATTCTGGAGTATCAAAAACCGTTACCGGCAAAAAGCAGCATTTTTGTCTACGCGCAGCAGCAACTTCGCAAACAGGAGCTGCCCGCCGGCAAGCTGCTGTCACTGATCAAGCGATTCGATGATTTGATTTTGATTCAATCTGGTGCAAGAAGGCACTGACACTTTTTTTTATTACCAGGCGTATTATGACAACATTAGGTAGTGGCGCAGTTTGCATCAGGTCGAATAAATTCGACCCTACAAAGAGTGCAGTTGCAGGGCGGAATTCATTCCGCCAGGCAAACCGGGCCACTGCTCAATATTGGAATGAATTAATGAATCGTAAACCCGGCTTAACCGGGTTGGCGTCAGGAGAACAGCAATGACAGAAACAGTAACCCTGATGATTGACGGTAAAGAGCATACGCTGCCTGTTGTGCGGGGGACGGAAGGAGAGCAGGCCATTGATATCAGCAAATTGCGTGCGACAACCGGCCTGATCACCCTTGATCCCGGTTTTGGTAATACCGGCAGCTGTGAAAGTGCGATTACTTTCATTGATGGCGAGAAGGGCATTCTGCGCTACCGCGGTATTCCGATTGAACAGTTTGAAAAGAACCCGAACTTTGTCGAGGTTGCCTGGCTGCTGATCTTCGGTCAGCTGCCCACTCAGGAAGAGTATACAAGGTTCAGTGAACTGCTTACGCACACTGCCAATATCGATGAGTCCATGAAACACAGTTTTCAGGGCTTCCCGCGCTCCTCGCCACCGATGGCGACATTGTCGGCCATGATCAATGCGCTGTCCTGCTTCCATCCGGAATTTCAGGAGGTCGACGACCTTACCCAGCTGGAGGCGGTTGCTGCGCGGCTGATCAGCAAGGTCAGGACGATAGCGGCCTATTCCTTTCGCCGCTCACGTGGCAAGCCGCTGATCTATCCGGATCCGAAACTCCGCTACGCCCCGAATTTTATGCACATGATGTTCTCCCTGCCCTACGAGGAATACATCTGTGACCAGGACACCCGTGATGCCCTTAACCTGCTGCTGATACTGCACGCCGATCATGAACAGAACTGCAGTACCTCCACAGTGCGCATGGTGGGCTCCAGCCAGGCCAACCTGTTTGCCTCCTGTGCGGCGGGTATCGGTGCCCTGTGGGGGCCTTTGCATGGTGGTGCGAATGTACAGGTACTGCAGATGCTGGAGCATATTCACCAGGGTCAGATGACGCCGGAAGAGTATGTGCGACGGGCCAAGGACAAGCAGAGAGGCGAGCGCCTGATGGGGTTTGGTCACCGGGTCTACAAGAGCTTTGATCCGCGCGCCATGGTGTTGCAGCGTATGGCCGAGCGTCTCTTCAAGCGTTTGAATACCGATGATCCGCTGCTCAATATTGCGCGCAAGCTTGAAGAAATCGCCCTTAGTGACAGTTACTTCATTGAACGCAACCTGTACCCGAACGTGGATTTCTACAGCGGTATTATCCTGCGCGCCATCGGCATTCCGGTGAATATGTTTACCGTGATCTTTGCCATTGGTCGCATGCCCGGCTGGATTGCGCACTGGGCTGAGCAGAATCAATCCCCGGATTCACGTATTGCCCGCCCGCGCCAGATTTACACAGGTAACCCGGAAACAAGGTACGTTTCCCTTCTTGATGATTGATGCCGCCAGCAGCCGGGACGAGTTGCGGTGAGTCGATCGGTTGGCCCGACACTGCGCAAATACTGGCAGCGGCTTGCCGGTGTCCCGGGCGGTAAATGGTTGTTCAGCCGCCTGCTGGGCCGGTTTGTACCCTATACGGGGACGCTGGGGGCGCGTATCGACGTGCTGGCCCCGGGTCATTGTATAGTGCGACTGGATGATCGGCGCAGGCTACGCAATCATCTGAAATCCGTGCATGCGATGGCGCTGGCGAACCTCGGTGAAATGGCGACCGGGCTGGCCCTGTTGAACGGTCTGCCGGATAACATGCGCGGTATTCTCGCCGGCTTCCATATCGAATACCTGAAGAAGGCCCGGGGGAGGCTGGTTGCGGAATGCCACTGTGTGGTTCCCGACAATAATGCCGAGCGTGAAGTCGAGGTATTGTGTGAAATACGCAACCCGGACAATGAGCTTGTCACGGTGGCGCGGGCGCAGTGGCTGATCGGGCCGGAGAAGCCGGTTTAATGTCGCCCCGGTCCAGCCTGTGCGCAACGCTGGGCATAGACGTCCCGCTGATTTGCGGTGCCATGTATCCCTGCTCCAATCCGGAGCTGGTGGCGGCGGTATCGGAGGCGGGCGGTATTGGTATCGTGCAGCCACTCAGCCTGTCTTATGTCCACGGCTATGAATTCAGAGCTGGCTTGCGTTACATCCGTTCCCTGACAGCAAAACCCATTGGCGTTAACCTGATTATTGAAAGCAGCTCCAGAACATATCTGCAGCGGGTGCATCGCTGGCTGGATATTGCGCTGGAAGAACAGGTGCCTTTTCTGGTGACGGCACTCGGCAATCCAGGCTGGGTCGTGGAGCGGGCAAAACCGGCCGGCGTGACGGTGTATCACGATGTCACCAGTCGCCAGTGGGCCGAGAAGGCGCTGGCTGGCGGGGTAGATGGTTTTATCTGTGTGAACAATCGTGCCGGCGGGCATGCCGGCACGTTGTCGCCGCAGGCCTTGCTGGATGACATTGCGCCATTGGGAAAGCCATTGGTGTGCGCTGGCGGTGTCGGTACGCCGGGAGAATTTGCTGCGGCCATTGCTATGGGTTATGCCGGCGCGCAGCTGGGCACTCGCTTTATTGCAACCACCGAATGCAGCGCACATGCCGATTATAAACAGGCTATCGTGTTGGCCGCTGAGCAGGATATCGTATTGTCGGAAAAGATTTCCGGTGTGCCGGTGTCGGTTATAAAGACACCCTATATCGAGAGTGTCGGTACCCGTGCGGGGCCGCTGGCAAAGTGGCTGTTACGCGGGCGCCGGAGCAAACACTGGATGCGTACGATTTACTCACTGCAATCAATCTGGAAATTAAAAAGAGCATCCCTGCAAGGCCTGCACTACAAGGATATTTTTCAGGCTGGCAAGAGTGTTGCCGGTATCAGCGCGGTCCAGCCGGTGGCTGATATTGTGGCGGAGTATGCGCAGGCATTGATGAAGGATGGACGCTAGCGCTGTCTCCCCTCATCCCGGCCTGCGCGGTGTCAGTGCTCCGCAACAACGCTTTACTCTGCCATAGCCTTCACGCCAGCGTTGTGCGGGAGCGATCGTATTCCGTCATTTTCAATTTCAGGGTTTTGTGGCGGGTACGGCCTTTGGCCCTGAAAGATTGTGAATACTCATTTTCGTTTATGAAATCAGGCATCAGTCTTGCCGATTTTTTTCCCGGTGAACATGGCTTTAACAAGATTCTCTTTATGCAAACGGCCAGAAATGATCACGGCAGCAATATGCAGGAAAATAAGAAACAACATAAAGTTTGATGAAACTTCGTGCAGTTCTTCCCAAAACTCCTCTGCTGCTTCATCTTCACCGTGCCCATTTTCATTTTTCCTGTGCCCGGCATCATCATCGTCTGCATAGGCGACGCTAATAACGGTCAATGCCGGGGGTTCACCTGCCAGCGGTCCAAGCCCTTCCTCAATGGCATACACTTTGAGTCCGCTCACCGTAACAACAAACAGACTCAGCAACATGGCGATTACCATCCAGCCGCCTGCCGGGTTATGACCCGTATAGTGTTTGGGTTTCCTGGCCACCAGGCCCTTCAGGTACTGAATGACAGTCGCTGGCGAATACACGAAATCACTGAAGCGGGCATAGCGGGTGCCAATCAAACCCCATATCACCCGGAATGCTATAAGCCCCAGCACGGCATATCCGGAATAAATGTGTAAACTGTTTTCTTCATCACCGCTCAGGTAGGCAACGGTGAAAGCAAGCACCAGACCCCAGTGAAAAATCCTGACCAATGGATCCCAAACACGAATTTCGTTACTCACCATAATGTCCTCGTTGATTTCAATAACACAATAACACGGTTAATTTGGCATTATGCATGCCTTGTGCAGTAAAGCATCGGGCCAATGCCATAAACTGTATCGTATGGGACATATGTCCTATATCATAACCCGCTGTTTTTGAAGAGCTCATGATTGTGCGCAGCACCCTGACCAAAGAAACCATATTAATCGTTATATTTGCCATCGTCGTCATCGCGAGTGGCGCCGATCTGGTGGCTGATCTCACCCATGGTGTGGATATTGAACATATCGTTAAAGAAACGGTCGTCGTCAGTATTTCGAGCATTGCGATTGCCTGGCTTCTGTGGGGACTGCGTCTGCAACGGCTTGAGAT
>JAQBDO010000187.1:0-17167 GCA_032124375.1 Gammaproteobacteria bacterium | reverse complement strand
TGTTACCGATTATGCTCGGCAGCGGTACCGGCTCCGAGGTCATGCGCCGCATTGCCGCACCGATGGTGGGTGGCATGGTCAGTGCGACACTGCTGACGCTGCTCGTGATACCGGCGGTGTTTTTGATCTGGAAAAAACGGGTTGTCAGGGATGGTGCATCATAAAAACCACCCTGCAGGGGCGGCTTGCAGCCGCGCATGGGCTGACACAAAAACATATCCGCGGCTGCAAGCCGCTCCTGCAGGATGGTTTTTATGATTCACTATCCCTGACATCCCGTTTTTTCCAGATCAAAAACACCGCCGGTATCACGAGCAGCGTCAGCAGTGTCGCGCTGACCATGCCACCCACCATGGGTGCGGCAATGCGGCGCATCACCTCGGAGCCGGTACCGCTGCCGAGCATAATCGGCAACAGGCCGGCAATAATAGCCGCTACTGTCATCATTATAGGCCGTACCCGTAACAGTGCGCCGTCGATGACGGCCTGGCGCACATCGTCAGTCGTCAGTGCGCGTTGTTCCCGGCTGGCGGTTTCCTGATGGCGTTGCAGGGCCTGGTTGAGATAGACCAGCATGATGACGCCGATCTCCACGGAAACACCGGCGAGTGCGATAAAGCCCACGCCAACGGCGACTGACATATTGTACCCAAGCAGGTACAGCAGCCAGTAGCCACCGACCAGCGCCAGCGGCAGCGTACCCATGATGATGAGCACCTCGGTGAAACGGCGGAAGTTGAGATACAGCAGCAAGACGATAATGGCGAGTGTGACCGGTAACACGGTCGCCAGTTGCTGCTTGGCGCGTACCAGGTATTCATACTGGCCTGACCAGGCAATGGAGTAACCGGTTGGCAGGGAGATCTGCTCGCGAACGGTGTTTTGCGCTTCGGCGACATAGGAACCGAGATCCCGGCCCTCTATATCGATATAGATCCAGCCATTGAGGCGTGCATTCTCGGTCTTGATCATACCGGGACCGTCTTCGATACGAATATCAGCCACCTCGGTGAGCGGTATGCGCGCACCACCGGGGGTGATGATGGGCAGGTTGCGCAGTTTTTCCAGCGAGTCACGTACATCACGCGGGTAGCGAATGTTGATCGGGTAACGTTCCAGTCCTTCTACGGTTTGCGCTACACTCATGCCGCCCAGTGCCGTGCGTACCACTTCCTGAACATCGGCGATGTTCAGTGCGAAGCGTGACGCGGCGATGCGGTCGATATCAATTATCACATAACGCCCGCCGGCGACACGCTCAGAGTAGACCGAAACGGTCCCCGGGATATTATGGATGACGTCCTCAATGCGTTTGCCAATCGACTCGATTTCACCCAGGTCCGGACCGGCAATCTTGATGCCAACCGGTGTCTTGATGCCGGTCGCAAGCATGTCGATGCGGTTCTTGATAGGCATCACCCAGATATTGGAGATGCCCGGCAACTTTACCCGGCTGTTGAGCTCCTGTTTGAGTTTTTCGACCGTCATGCCTGCACGCCATTGAGCATGCGGCTTCAGTTGAATGGTTGTTTCGACCATCGTCAATGGTGCCGGATCAGTGGCTGACTCGGCACGTCCGATTTTACCGAACACGCGACTGACCTCGGGTATCGTCATAATGAGTTTGTCGGTTTGTTGCAGGATCTGCTGTGCCTTGCCTATGGACACGGCGGGGAAGGTGCTGGGCATGTACAGCAAATCACCTTCATCGAGATCCGGCATGAACTCGGTGCCCAGTCGACTCGCCGGCCAGAATCCAATAGCGACCAGCAACACGGCGACCAGCAAGATACTGCCGGGTGTCTTGAGCACGATGTTTATCATTGGCCGGTACACAGCGATCAATACCCGATCGACCGGATTTTTTGCTTCCGGTGTAATGTGACCGCGAATGAAATAGCCCATTAATACCGGCACCAGCGTGATGGACAGGCCGGCAGCGGCGGCCATTGCGAAGGTCTTGGTGTAGGCCAGCGGTGCAAATAACTTGCCTTCCTGTGCCTGCAACGTGAATACCGGCAGAAAGCTGAGCGTGATGATCAGCAGCGAAAAGAACAGCGGTGGCCCGACTTCAACGGCGGCATCACGCACCAGTGTCCAGCGATTGTCATCGGTAACGCCGGTCTTCTCCATGTGTTTGTGCACATTTTCAATCATGACAATGGCGGCATCCACCATGGCACCAATGGCAATGGCAATGCCGCCGAGCGACATGATGTTGGCATTGATGCCCATGCGTTGCATGACAATAAAGGCAGTCAGGATGCCGATTGGCAGCGAGATGACGATAACCAGTGCCGAGCGCAGGTGAAACAGAAACAGCGTGCATACCAGTATCACAACAATAAATTCTTCCAGCAACTTGCCACCGAGCGTATCGACGGCGCGTTGAATCAGTGCCGAACGGTCATAGGTTTCGACGATCTCGACGCCAGGCGGCAGACCTTTTGCCAGTTCAGCAAGCTTGAGCTTTACCTGGTTAATAACTTTTTGCGCGTTCTCGCCATAGCGCATGACGATGACGCCACCCACGACCTCACCTTCGCCATTGAGTTCTGCGATGCCACGCCGCAGTTGTGGTCCCATGCGTATTTGCGCGACATCTTTCAACAGGATCGGGATGCCGCGGTCATTGACACCCAGCGGGATGTGTTTCAGGTCATCCAGTGCATCGATATAGCCGGTCGCACGTACCATGTATTCGGCTTCGGCCAGTTCAATGACGGAGCCACCGACTTCCTGGTTGCCACGTTGAATAGCGTTGCGTATTTTCTCCAGCGGCAGGTCGTAGGCGCGTAACTTGTTCGGGTCGAGGACCACCTGGTATTGCTTGACCATGCCGCCAATGGTGGCGACTTCAGAGACGCCGGGCACCGTTTGCAATTCGTATTTAAGAAACCAGTCCTGCAGGCTGCGCAGTTGTGACAGGTCGTGATTGCCACCGCGATCGACCAGCGCATATTCATATACCCAGCCAACGCCGGTGGCATCCGGTCCCAGTTCCGGACGGGCATTGGCCGGTAGCTTGCTGGCTGCCTGGTTCAGGTATTCCAGTACCCGCGAACGCGCCCAGTAGGGGTCGGTGCCGTCTTCGAAGATGACATAGACAAAGGAATCACCGAAAAAGGAATAGCCGCGCACATTGGTGGCCTTGGGTACCGACAGCATTGCGGTCGTCAACGGATAGGTCACCTGGTCCTCGACCACCTGCGGCGCCTGCCCCGGGTAGGTGGTCTTGATGATAACCTGTACATCGGAGAGATCCGGGATGGCATCCAGTGGCGTCTGCTTGACGGCATAAATGCCCCAGCCGGTGAGCATAACGGTTAGCAGCATGACCAGCATCCGATTGCGTATCGACCAGTCTATGACATGGGCAATCATTGCTGCATGCCCTGTTGTTGCTGCACCGTGTTGTGCGCGTCTGCGTCAGGACTTTGCATGCGTGTCATGCTGGCCTTGAGGCTGGCCTCGGAATCGATTAAAAACTGGCCGGAGGTAACGACTTCTTCGCCGGGCGCAAGGCCGGCAAGAATTTCCACCCAGCCACCACTTTCAATGCCGGCTGTTACCGTGCGGCTGGCAAATTTCCCCTCACCGAGGGCGATGACGACGCGCGACTCACGCCCGGTACGGATCAATGCCTCGACTGGTATGACGATGACATTTTCCTTCGGGCCAGCAAAGATCTTTACATTGGCATACATGTTCGGTTTCAGGGATTCATTCGGATTGTCAAAGCGCAGTCGTGCTTTCAGTGTGCGGGTTTTCGGGTCCAGGCTGGGATAGATATATTCCACCTTGCCCTCCCAGGTGCGCCCCGGCAGGAAGGCAAGATCGACATCGGCAGACTGGCCGACCCTGACCCAGTCGGCCTGGCTTTCGAATACCTCGGCAAGTAACCAGACACTTGAAAGATCGGCCAGGCTCATGACGCGGGTGGCCGGTTTTATGAACATACCCTCGCGCACTGACAACGAGAATACTACGCCATCCTGTGGTGCGTACACCGGTATGCTCTGGCTGGCTTTACGACTTTTTTCCAGTTGTTTAATCTGGTCAGCCGGTATACCCAGCGCCTTCAGGCGATCACGGGACGCGCTTATCAGACCGTTGTTACCGGCCGTCAGTGCCTGGATAAATTCTTCCTGGGCATTCACCAGTTCCGGTGAATACAGCCCGAACAAGCGGTCGCCTTTGTTAACGCGCTCACCTTCCGATTGCACAGACAGGTCCTCTATCCAGCCCTCTGTGCGCAGGTGTATGTGGCTGACTTTTGATTCGTCGTAGTCAACATAGCCGACGGTATCGATGCTGCGCCACAACCGGGAGCGCTCCGCTGCCGCGGTACGAATGCCCATGTTTTGCACGATTTCCGGCGCGATTGTGACACTGCTGCCGCCACTGCCGGTTGCATCGGCATACACCGGCACCAGATCCATCCCCATCGGGGACTTGCCCGGCTTGTCTCGCCGGTAATTGGCATCCATGGGGGCGACCCAGTATAAAATCTCCTTCTCATCCCCGGCGGCAACCGCGACAGTTGGCAACAGCAGGGCAGCCATGAACGCAGACCGGATCAGTATTTGCAGATGTTGGATGTTCATTGGTTTTCTCCGTCGAGATACAGCAGGGTGGCCTGGGCCTTGGCGTGGTCGACGCGAATACGCAAGTCATCCAGACGTACATCCAGATCGGTGATACGTGCACGCATCAGCGTGTTGAATTCGGTAACACCGCTTTGGTAGGCATTCAATGATGCCTGTGCATTGGCATCGGCCACCTGTAACAGATGCGATTCGTACAGCGCGGAACGTTCCCCCAGTCGCTGCCAGTTGGCATATTCCGTAGCCAGTTGCTGTTTCAGCTCGCGCAGCTTGTCATCACGATCAAGCTGCACAGAGGCAGCCTGCTGGATGCTGGCGGACAGACGTTTGTCCTGACGGTTTTTTGTAAACAGCGGAATGTCGACGGTGACCATGGCGGACATCATGTCGGAGCGATCATCACCGTTCGGGTCTTCACCAAAGCGCTTGAGATATTCCAGTCCGGCACTCCAGCCGGGTTTGTATTGCTCACGGGCAATCTGGATGGACTGGTTTCGTGCCTCGAGCTTCGCCGTTGCAACCTGAATAATCGGGTGCTCCGGAAGTGCGGCCTCAATCTGTTGCCTTGACGCGGGTTGCGGCAATGCCGGGAAGTCGCGGTTAACGGGCAGGCTTGCCGCGCTGCCTATCCATTTCATCAACGCCGCACGGTTGGTGTCCACCGCATTCAGGATGCGGGTTGCGCGGTCGTCGAGGCGTGACAGTTCCAGCGAGGCGCTCAGCACATCCTGCTGGCTGACACCACCGGTTGCATAGTGTGCCTGGGTGATGTCTACCAGCTGTGAGAACAGCTTGCGGGTTTCGGTGACCACTTCCCCGGCCCGGATCTGGTAGTAGAGTTCCAGAAAGTACTTGCGTACTTCCAGCATGGCCTGGCGGCTACCGAGTTCGGCGCTGGCCATGGCGGCCGTTGCCTCCCACTCACCCTGGCGTTGTTTGTAGTGCAGCGTTTTGCCGCGTGGAAAGGCCTGCTGCAGTCCCAGCCGCAGTTGTGTTGTAGGTTCTTCATTGATGTCAAAATTATCGGTTGGCAGATTGTAAATGCCGGATCTTAATTGCGGGTCAGGCAGCTGTCCGTCAGCGATGGCGTCGTCGCGAAGGGCCAGCGAGCGTGCCTGGTTTGCCGCGACCACGGGGTCATCGGTTAACGCCAGTCTGACCGCTTCATTGATATCGAGATCGGCGTGTACGCTGGCCGCCGGTACCAATAACAGTGCCAATAACAGGGCCAGCAGCAGTGTCAACAGGCGTGATGCCGGCAGACTCTTGGTGTGCGGTCCCGATGCAGTAACAGCGTTGCAGCGGGTCCGGATGGTTCTCCGGGAATAAAGCATGGTAATTCTCCATCGCGATTAAACAGGATGACATCACTCAGACCAGTCTATACGTCTGTGGTCCGGGGGCATGAAATGTTTACGCTACAGAGAGGCGGGCGGTCGGAGCAGGGGGATAACGGTGCGTATCGAAAAACTCACAGGGAGGCTTATAGCGTGTGGTGGAGCGGTTATTGCGGCTGTCAGGGTGAGGCTGTTTGAGATGCCGCTGGTGACATGTGCACAGCTATTGCAGCTGTCGTCACAGCAGGCGCCGTCACATCCCTGTTTGCAGTCATGGGCAGCACCGGTGCCGGTATCCTGGTGTTGCATGTCGAGCTGTGCGCAGTGTGATGCAATCTCGGCGACGGGTATATCCGCTATCGCCCAGGCACCACGCAGTGGCGCGATTGCCAGTGCGAGGGTGAGCAACAGCAGCAGAAATTTATGTGCTCGTTTGTCCATCTGAATGCATAGGGTATGCCCTGAGGGATTCTTTAATCAAGTGAAGCTGAATCCGGGTAGTGGCTACAGTTTGTAGGACGGAATTTACTTGTGCCCGGCGCTTTAACGGGTATTCCGCCGAGCAGACCTGAATCTGCTGCGGTCAGGCAGTTTAGTGCCGAAATGTCTTGCCGCCAGCCCGCTGTGTTACCCAAGCGGCTGATATATATAATAAAAAATATCTGCATGGCCCCAATGGCATTGAAGCGCTTTCAGGGTAACGCCTATATTGCAATGAGAACGATTTGTATTAAGAGTGGCATTCCGCTATCCTTTCTCGACCTATGAAAAGAATTGTCGCACTTTTATTACTGGTGGCCTGTCCGTGGCTGGCGAATGCCACCAATATTGAGCAACTCATCCAGTTAACGGATTATGTTGGCGTTGATTACAGTGGAGCCGTTGAGAATGGCGCCATCACCAGCCCCGGTGAATACGGGGAGATGCAGGATTTCTCCAGCGCCATCGTCGAGCAGGTGGCTGCATTACCCGCGACGGATACCCGCCGGGAACTGGCCGCGCACGCGGCAGAGCTTGCCCGACTGGTCGAAGGGCGCGCAGATGCCGGCGCAGTGAAGGCGCTGACCGCGACGATGCGGCAGCTGTTTATCAGTGGCTATGATGTGGTCGTTACGCCACGGCGTGTGCCGGATCTGAAGGTGGCCAATGCGCTGTTCGCACAGCAGTGCGTCAGCTGTCACGGGTTGAGCGGTCAGGGTGATGGCCCGCTGGCTGCTTCGATTGAACCGCCGCCGACAGACTTTACTGACCGGCAACGCTACCAGGACCGTACCGTGCTCGGTCTTTACAATACCATTACCCACGGACTGCAAGGCACGGCGATGCAGTCCTATACCGGTCTGGATGAAGAGCAGCGCTGGGCGCTGGCCTTTTATGTCGGTCAGCTGGCGACGACGCAGCAAGAACAGGCCGTCGGTGACGTGCACTACCAGCAACTTGAGGAGACTCATCCGCTGCGGCAACTTGACTACGTGTCTACACATACCCCGGCAGAAGTGAATACAGCCTATGGAACGGATGGCGTGTCCGTGATGGCATTTTTGCGCGGCCACCCGCAACAGTTTTATCACACCGCATCAGGTAGCCAGTTACTCGAATTCAGCCGCAAGAAACTGGATGAAAGCCTGGAAGTTTACCAGTCCGGTGACAAGGATACGGCCTACGAACTTGCGGTTGAGGCTTACCTTGAGGGCTTCGAATTGATGGAAGGCAACATCAATGCGGTCGATCCCGGGCTGAGAAAAGCCATTGAGGCCGAGATGACCGGCTATCGCAATCTGATTCGCAAGGATGCACCGTCGACAACGCTTGCGGCAGCGGTAAAACAGATCAATGCAATGCTGGATACTGCCGTGAGCAAGCTTGAACAGACGGCGCTGTCCGGGAAGACGGCCTTTGTCAGTGCGCTGGTAATCCTGTTGCGTGAAGGTCTTGAAGCGTTGCTGGTGGTGGCCGCACTGACGGCTTTCCTGGTCAAGACCAATCGTCGCGATGGTCTGAAGTACCTTTATACCGGTGTTGCCGGCGCCTTTGTGCTTGGCGGTGCCACCTGGCTTGCTGCCAATACCTATATCGATATTAGCGGTGCGCAGCGCGAGCTTGCCGAGGGGTTTGCTGCGTTGTTTGCCGCAGTCGTTTTGTTTTCCGTGGGCTTCTGGATGCACAGCAAGACCAGTGCCGTGCAGTGGCGGGCCTTTATCGAGACCAGTCTGCAGCGCCATCTGGGTACCGGCACGCTGTGGGGACTGGCCGGTCTGTCATTCATTGCCGTGTATCGCGAGATGTTTGAGGTGGTGCTGTTTTACCAGGCGTTGTGGGTGCAGTCCTCACAGGCGGGCCAGGGCATGATCTTTTCCGGGCTGCTGGTGGCGGCTGCATTGCTGGTGGTACTCGGCTGGTTGATCCTGCGCTACAGTACGCGTCTGCCGCTGCGGCAGTTCTTCGCGGTCAGTGGCATTTTTATGTTCGTACTGGCCTTTGTGTTTACCGGCAACGGCATTGCCGCCTTGCAGGAAGCCGGCAAGATCCCGCTGGACCCCATCAGTATTCCGAGTATTGGACTGCTGGGTATCCATTCGAACATGCAATCGACCGGTGTACAGTTGCTGCTGGTTATTGTCGCCATGGTGATGCTGTATTTCAGTGAATCAGCTAAGGCAAAGACGGCCAGCTAGAACTGCCTCAATCTGATAAAGTCGGATATGATTGCCACAGAAGCACACGGAAAAATACGGGTAACCATTCACCACAGAGGTGAATCGCCTGACTCTATGAGGTGTCCTCAATAAACACACCCCATTAGCCACGGAATCCACGGAAGAACACGGAAATAGACTTCTAGGGCTTTTATTTCCCCGTGTTTTCCTTGGCAAAATGTTTGAATAAATGCCATAAAATACTTTTTCTGTGTCATCCCGTGTGCTTCCGTGACTGTTAAATAAATTTGCTACTCAGCTTGATTTAGTCGCAGGACGGCTAAAGGAACGCAGTGACGTACCCGTCAGGCCGTACCGCTGGCAGATCAATCCCTGCCTGCTACCGACCGGCCCACCATAATCGCATTCTCAGTCCCGGGCTGGTGGTGTATCCAGTCTCAACAAAACGGATGTTGCCGGCGGCATCAATGATAAAATTGCAGGGTATGCCGCGAACGCCGTACTGCCGCGCGATGCGGTAGTCCGGGTCATGCAGTACCGGGTAATCCACCCCCTTGTCCTTCATATAGGCGAGAATCTCCCCGGGTGTGGCATCATCCATGGCGATCGTCAGTACCGGGTAATCATCGGCAATGGCATCAATGGTCGATTGCAGCATTCCGCAAATCGGACACCAGGTCGCCCAGAAGTTAACCAGTACCGGCTGGCCGCGCATTGCTTGCAGTGAAATAGTGCTGCCATCCAGTAGCTGCCCGCTGATTTCCGGTGCCGGTCCTGTCGGCGCACCACGGCTGTTATATGCATTTAGCAGGACAAAGAACAGGGCTATTGCCGCCAGTTCCAGCAGCCAGCGCGTCCATCTACGCTGGTTTTTTTTTTCGGGTGTTTTCCTCTGCATATACGGCTCGTATTGCTACCTGGGCTGCGTTGCTGCAACTGGTAATGATTGCGTTCCCTGATGCACCCCTCTTATGATAGCCGCTTCTGCATCTATCGATGAAACAAACATGATCATTACCTTGTCACCGTCCAAGGGTCAGGACTTGGAAACACCCGCATTGACGAAGCAATACTCACAGCCAGCTGACATAAAGGATTCCGAACTGCTGATAAAGGAGCTCCGTAAAATAAAGGCTGCGAAGTTACAGGAGTTGATGGATGTCAGCAGTAATATCGCCGCACTGAATGTTGCGCGCTACCAGGCATTCAAGACGCCCTTTACAATGAAGAATGCCAGGCAGGCAATTTTTGCCTTCAAGGGTGACGTCTACGGCGGTATCGATGTCGAACATTTCAGCGCGGAAGATTTCGATTATGCGCAGCATCATCTGCGTATTTTGTCCGGGCTATACGGTTGCCTGCGACCGCTGGACCTGATTCAGCCCTACCGGCTGGAGATGAAGACAAAGCTGAAGAATCCGCGTGGCGATAATCTCTACCAGTTCTGGGGTGAGGCAATCACCAACAGTCTCAACAAGGCGCTGAAAAAACAGCAGCAGCCGCTACTGGTGAACCTGGCTTCCAACGAGTACTTCAAGTCTGTAAAGCCAACGCTGTTGCAGGGTGAACTGCTGAATATTAATTTCAAGGAAACCAAAGACGGCAAGACACGCGTGGTGGCCATTTTTGCCAAACGCGCACGCGGCATGATGGCGGATTATATTATCCGTAACAGGATTGAAAACCCTGCCGGGATCAAAAAGTTCGCAATGGAGGGTTACCGCTTGTCGAAAGAATTGTCAGACGACAAACAATGGACCTTTGAACGGCCGCAACCGTAGCGGCTTCAGAGCGGTGCGCCTGCAGTCCGCTGGTACCACGGACGCGTGGCATTGACGATGCGCACCACCGACAACATCACCGGTACCTCGACCAGTACACCGACCACGGTTGCCAGTGCGGCACCGGAGTTCAGACCGTAGAGGCTGATAGCGGTAGCCACCGCCAGTTCGAAGAAGTTGCTGGCGCCGATGAGTGCCGCTGGTGCGGCCACGCGGTGGTCGACGCCGAGGCGCTTGCTCAGCAGGTAGGCCAGTCCGGAATTAAAATACACCTGGATCAGGATCGGCACAGCCAGCATCAGAATGATGAGCGGTTGTGCGATGATTTGCTGGCCCTGGAAGCCGAACAGCAACACCAGTGTGGTCAGCAGTGCCAGCAGCGACAACGGTTGCAACAGTTTCAGCCGCCGTGCCAGTTTGGCCTCGCCGTGTTCTCTTGATATCAGGCTGTGCCGCCAGAGTGTTGCGACCATCACCGGTAATACGATGTACAGCACAACCGACAACACCAGCGTATCCCACGGCACAGTAATCGATGCTATCCCCAGTAGCAGTGCCACGATGGGTGCAAATGCAAACACCATGATGACATCATTCAGCGCGACCTGCGTCAGGGTAAAACCGGGATGGCCGTTGGTGAGGTTGCTCCACACAAACACCATGGCAGTGCAGGGCGCGGCCGCGAGAATAATCAGTCCGGCGATATAGCTGTCGATTTGGTCGGCGGGTAACCAGTCGACAAACACGACACGGATAAACAGCCAGCCCAGCAGAGCCATGGAAAACGGCTTTACTGCCCAGTTTACAAACAGCGTGATGCCGATGCCGCGCGCATGCTGTTTGACCTCATGCAGTGCACGAAAATCGATTTTCAGCAGCATCGGCAAGATCATCAGCCACACCAGCACCGCGACGGGCAGGTTGACGTTGGCAATCTCCAGTTTGCCGAGCAGCTGGAATGCGTCCGGAAACCAGTGACCCAGCGCGATACCGGCAATGATGCACAGCAATACCCAGACACTCAGGTAGCGTTCAAACAGATTCATGGTGTTGTTTTGCCTGCGCCTGCAGTGTGCGGGGCAGGCAGCTTGTCGAGCAGCTCCTGCACGCGTTGTTTAATGTCATCCCGGGTAGTACTGAACACCTGCATGATGTCAGCCTCACTGCCTGTTGCCTTTGCCGGGTCTTCAAGTGGCCAGTGGATCTTGTGTTTGCCGGGTGGCAGGGCCGGGCAGTGTTCATCGGCATGGCCGCAGACGGTGACAATGAGGTCTGCTGAGTTCAGCATCTCATCTGTCACGCGCGTCGATTGCTGCTGTGAAATATCGATACCGGCTTGCTGCATGACGGCGATGGCACGCGGGTTCTTGCCATGTGCCTCGATACCGGCGGACTGTGCCGTGATCGCAGGGCCACCCAGATGACGCGCCCAGCCCTCGGCGATTTGCGAGCGGCAGGAGTTGCCGGTACACAGAAACAGGATATTCATCGCGGACAGCAGCCCCCGCTGGTGATTTCCGGCACACAACAACCGCTGGCGGCAGCTGCTTCATCGCCATCACTGAAGGTTGGGATGGTGTTGAGTGAGTAGAAAGACTCCCAGGCGATGCCTTGCGGGTCCTTGGTCCAGTATTTGTCAGACCGGGCATAGCAGCAGGCCGCATCACGCTGCTCGCGTCCTGCAATACCGGCCTGTTCCAGTCGCGACTGGATAGCGCCTAGCTCGGTTTCATTGTCAGCCTGTATGCCGACATGATCCAGCCCGGTTTTTGATGCACGTGTTGAAATGGCGAAATTAACCGCGGGCTCGGTCAGGTCCCACTTGGCATAATCGGTTTTGCTTGTGCTGGGTTCTCTGCCGAACAGTGCCGAATAAAAACGGATGTTCTGGCCCAGATCTTCCACTGATATGTGTATGTGTAAACGGCTCATGACGGGTCTCCAGCGTTTGCTGTTCAGGCGCAGCAGGCTGCGCCGGGTCGGTTGGGCATCTGTTGCACTGTATCGAGATCGCTGCGATACGGTTCCGCGTGCGCAGTGCCTGCCAGCGTCTGTTGCAGAATGCTGTGTGCCCATTCGGGCAGTACCGGGTTGATGCGGTAGTACATCCACTGACCACGACGCTGTGAAAGCAGTAATTCCGTCTCACGCAGTTGCGCGAGATGTCGGGAGATTTTTGGTTGCGACAGATCCAGTGCATGGGTCAGTTCACAGACGCACAGCTCGCCTTTCTCTTGCAGCAGCATCAGGGCGCGTAGCCGGGTGGTATCGGCCAGCATGCGGAACAGGGTGTCAGCTTCAATCTGCATGGGCTTAATATATGGTTAAACATATATATGGTCAAGCATATATTAAGAGGGGAATTGAAGGTGGATTAACCTGCTGTTTTTATGGCTATATTCGTTAATGATTTATTCCGGCGAAGGTCGGAATCCAGTTATTAAAATTGTTGTGCTGGCTGGATCAAGGCCTTCGGGATGACGGGAGAGGAAAGAATGAGATGTACCAGTGTTCTTTCAACCTGATAATAACGTGCCCAATTTTATATGTAAGTTGAACACCAGATTTATTTAATAGCCACGGAAGCACACGGAAGCACACGGAAAAAAGTATTTTATGACATTTATTCTTCCGTGTTTTTCCGTGTGCTTCCGTGGCAAATATATCCGTCTTTATCAGATTGAGGCGGCGGCTGTGTCAAGCAACACGGTTAACCGGTGATGAGCGGTGATACCTGCAATGGGCAAGTCCTCCCCCGATTGCCAGCGTAGCACTGCGGGTCGCTTGCTGGCACCGGTTACGAGCACCAGCACATAATGACTGTCACTCAGACAGGCACGACTCAGGCTGACACGGTCAGGTGGTGGTTTGGGCGCATCGTGTATCGCATGAACGGTTTCGGTCTGCGGATGATGTTGCCCCGGGAACAGGCTGGCGGTATGACCGTCTTCACCGATCCCCAGTAACACGAGGTCGAAGGGCCGTGCATTTTCGATAATGGCGGCATAACGTTCAGCTGCTAATTCGGCACCCAGTTCAGCCGGGATGGGGTGTATATTTTCGGCAGGTATGGCAACGTGATTCAGCCAGCTGCTGGTTGCCATGTAGCTGTTACGATCTGCGTGTTCTGCTGGCAGGCAGCGTTCGTCGCCAAAATAAATCTGCCAGTGTGTCCAGTCTGCTGCTGCCTGCGAGAGCAGTTGATATACCTGCTGTGGCGTACTTCCACCTGCCAGTACCAGACGGAATTTACCGTGTTGCTGTAGCGCCGCAGCGGCCTGTTGCAGGATTAATGCAGCAGCCTGCGTGGCGACGGCAACCGCGTCACCCGGACATAGCCAGTTTGTATGGTTGTTGTCAGACATTTACTTGTTTCCCCCACAGATATGACAGGGGCGCCAGCTGCGACCGTCACGGCGCATCAGTTCGTCTGCGTCCGCCGGTCCCCAGCTGCCGGAGGCATAGTTGGGGAACACGCGCGGTGGCAATGCCTGCCAGACATCTATCACCGGCTGCACCAGTTCCCAGCCGCTTTCAATCACATCCGCCCGCTTGAACAGGGTTGGGTCGCCTTTCATGCACTCGTATAACAGTGTTTCGTAACCGGTGGTGGGACCGTCACCAAAGTAATCGCTGTAACTGAAGTTCATTTCGACCGGGCTGAGTTGTGGAACAGGGCTGGGTACCTTGGCGTTAAAAGACATACCTATACCTTCGTTCGGTTGAATGCGCAGTACCAGCGTGTTCGGCGGTACCTGCTGGCGACGCTCCAGTGAATCATGAAACATCATGTTGGGTGCCGGTTTGAATTGCACGACGATTTCAGTATATCTGCCGGGCAGGCGTTTGCCGGTGCGCAGATAAAAAGGTACGCCGGCCCAGCGCCAGGTATCGATCATCAGTTTCATGGCGACAAATGTTTCTGTCGCGGACTTCGGTGCGACCTTGTCCTCGTCACGGTAGCCGACTGCCTGTTCGCCGCTGGCCAGAGTGGCCGGTCCGTATTGCCCGCGAACGGTCTGTGTCAGCACCTGTTCCGGCAGTATCGGTTGAATGGCACGCAGGATCTTGGCCTGCTCGTCACGTACGGCATTGCCATTCAGTGAATTGGATGGCTCCATGGCGACGGTCGCTAACAGCGCCAGCAAATGATTGGGTATCATGTCGCGCAAGGCACCGGCCTGGTCGTAATAGCCACCGCGTGTTCCCACGCCGATCGATTCGGCCACGGTAATCTGTATGTGATCGATGTAACGCCGATCCCAGATAGGCTCTACCGTACTGTTGGCGAAGCGGTACATGAGGATGTTCTGTACGGTCTCCTTGCCGAGGTAGTGATCGATGCGGTAGATCTGGTCTTCGTCGAAGGCGGCTTGCAGCGTCTTGTTGAGGGCGCACGCCGATTCCAGATCACGCCCGAAGGGTTTTTCCACGACCAGGTGTCGCCATTGCCCGGGTTGCTCGTTTGCAAGTCCGGCGGCCTTTAGCTGCAGGGCAATTTCACCAAAAAAGTCGGGTGATGTGGCCAGATAAAACAGGCAGTTGCCACCGGTCTGATGGCTGCTTTCAAGTTCAGTCAGCAAGGCGGACATGCGTGTGTAGGTGTCAGTCTGCTGAAAATCACCATTGAAATAGTGGATGCGCTGCAGCAGTTCCTGCCACAGCGATTCGGACAGGTCGTTGCCGACAAACGCGCGCGCATTGCTATCAATGAATTTAAGATAGGCATCGGCGCCGCGGTCACGCCGGTCGACGGCAATGACCCGGAACCGTTCTGACAGCAGGCCGTCTTTCATCAGGTTATACATCGCCGGAAACAGCTTGCGACTGACAAGGTCTCCGCCGGCACCGAAAATGACCATCGCCCCGGGCGGTGCCGGTGCTGCTGCGGGCCGTGGTATTTGCGGCTCTGTCACTTTCCGGCATCCATGTGATCTAAAGCAGGCATCCTTAATTGCATGGTTACGTCCTCTTGTCTGTTTTAATTAATTTAACGTTGTTTTATCAGGCTGCAGCGTACGCCGCCGCAGCTTCGGTCTGCGGGCTGAAGTCCGCATGATCGCCCTCACAGGCAACGTTATGCTGTTGCTGGCTGTGGAAATACCGGCCGGCTTCACCGAGACCGGTACCGGCCGCAATAATGGCTGCGTTGCCGCGAGGTTGCTCTATGCCCTGTTGCAGGGCAACGGCATCAGTTGCCTGCAGGATGCGCAGGCCCCATGCCGTGGTCTCCGGGTCGTTCAGCAGTGAGATCTTTTTGAGGTCAAGTCTTGCGGCTATGTCCACAGCGCCGGGTTGCCATGGCAGGTTGGTGATCCGGGCGGTCCGGCGGAGTGCCGGGCCGGCTACCGCGAAACAGGCAGCTTGCAATGTATGTGAGTGCGGAGTCGGGAACTCTGCAATGATGTCACTGAGTGAGTGGTACTGCCGGCCGGGATAACGGGTCTTTGCCAGTACCTCCAGTTGCTGACCGCTGACATTACATACCGCCAGCCGGGTGTTGGTGCCGCTGGTATCACCGGCGAGTACGCACGTGGATGAGTCGGACACGCGTGCAGTCAGAAGCAGGGTTTGACCGGTGAATTATTGAAGCGCTCGATGCTGGTCAGGATTTCCTGGAAAGCAGCTTCGCGATCCTCCCAGCCCTCAATCCTGACCCACTTGTTGGCTTCAAGATCCTTGTAGTGATCGAAGAAATGCGCAATCTGGTCAAGCAGTTGCTGTTGCAGGTCCTGCATGGTTTGTATATGCCGGTAGTGCGTGGAGAGTCTGTCAATGGGTACCGCGAGTATCTTTGCATCAGGGCCGGACTCATCTGTCATGTTCATCATGCAGATGGGGCGGCAGCAAATTACCGAGCCGCTGATCAGCGGGATGGGCGTGATTACCAGCACATCCACGGGGTCACCGTCCTCGGAGAGGGTGTGCGGCACGTAGCCGTAGTTGCACGGGTAATGCATGGCCGTATTCATGAAGCGGTCCACGAACATGGCGCCGGTGTCCTTGTCGACCTCGTATTTTACCGGGTCACTGTGGGCCGGGATTTCAATGATGACGTTGATTTCGTCGGGCGTGTTGTTGCCGGGTGTAACTCTGTCGAGGTTCATGGAATAACGTACTCATGATGGTGATTTGAAGGCAGAGTATATACCGGTATGCCGGGCCCATGCATGCGACAATATTCGCGACGTTACCATTCTGCCGCCGTCCGTGTTTCTGGCGACATTCCTCATGTGCCGGTATTATGCGCATAATCGATCGCAACCGGGAACGATGAAGCGTGCACTGAAAGAGAATGAATCCTTTCATTGGCTCTTCCCGAGGCAAAACGAGCAGGGGAGAGCTCTTTTATTCAATCAGGTGATGATAATGAATCAGAAAAATGCCAGGGAATGCCGCAGCAAGCGAAAACAAACCATGGCCGATGTTGCGGACCGGCATGTGCTGTACGAGAAGTCTGTACAGTGTGTGACTTCGGAGTACAAGTTTGTCAACAAAACCTTCCGCAAATTGCGCAAGCGCCCGGCACAGCAGCTGCGGGAAGACTTCTGTGGCACGGCGGGCATGTGCTGTGAGTGGGTCAGACGCAAGCAGGACCATACTGCAGTGGGTGTTGATATTGATGCGGATGTGCTCGAGTGGGGCCGGCAACACAACCTGTCAAAACTGTTACCTGAAGCGCATATGCGCGTCAGCCTGTTGCAGGAGGATGTCTGCAAGGTCACGACGCCGACGCCGGTTGATATCGTGCTGGCCATGAACTTCAGTTATCAGATATTCAAGAC
>JAQBDO010000186.1:0-5236 GCA_032124375.1 Gammaproteobacteria bacterium | reverse complement strand
TACCGTCAGCGCCGTGGCAGGCAACACACATCATCGCGAACTTCTCCTGACCTCGCGCTGCCGATGCCTGATCAACATTGCGACCACTGAGACTGAAAACATATTCCGTCACGTCGGCGACACCTGCATCACCACCCAATGCAGCACCCCAGGCCGGCATAACACCATTACGACCACCCAGAATGGTTTGTTCGATCGTTTCGGGGGCACCACCATAGAGCCAGTCATTATCACGCAGGTTCGGGAAGCCACGTGCACCACGTGCATCCGAGCCATGACAGGTCGCACAGTAATTCACAAACAAACGTTCGCCCATACGCCGCGCATCCGGATCATCGGCCACGGCAACGATAGGCATCTCCTGAAATTTCTTGAACAGCGGACCGTATTTAGCGTCGGCAATATCCACTTCCCGCTGGTACTGCCCCAGCGACGTCCAGCCGAGTAGTCCCTTGAAGGTACCCAGCCCGGGATACAGAGCGAGATAGCCAATTCCAAAGAACAGCGTGAGGTAGAACATTTTCAGCCACCAACTCGGCAGCGGGTTGTTAAGCTCGACCAGACTTTCGTCCCACACATGGTCCATCTCCTTGCCCTCGTCCTCCGGTTTGATAGCGCCCGACAACCAGCGAATCAGGAGAAAACAGGCCAGGATACTGGCGGTTGTTAAAACAATGATGTACCAGTTCCAGAAGCCGCTGGTGAAATCAGCCATGGGAATTCTCCTTGAACGTATTTTTTGTTGGCTTGTCATCCTCGTCAAAAGGAATGTTCGCCGCCTCTTCAAATTCTTGCTTGCGCTTGCCACTCCAGGCCCAGATGACGATGCCGACGAACAGCACCAGCACCACCACGGTCCAGATCGATTGAATCAGAGAATCATCCATTTGCTCATCTCCGGGTCTTGATAGCCAAACCCATACCCTGCAAATAGGCAATCATGGCATCCATCTCGGTCTTGCCTTCCAGGGCCTGCGGGGCATTGGCAATATCTTCATCGCTGTAGGGGGCACCCAGCAGGCGCAACACTTCCAGTTTCTTCTGAATATGGCTGGCATCGGCCGGCGTGGTTTCCAGCCAGGGATAGCCCGGCATAATGGACTCGGGCACTACGTCACGCGGATTATGCAAGTGCACACGGTGCCATTCATCGCTGTAGCGTCCGCCAACACGCGCCAGGTCCGGACCAGTACGTTTCGAGCCCCATTGAAACGGCCGGTCATAAACAAATTCACCCGCCACCGAGTAATGGCCATAGCGCTCGGTCTCCGCACGGAATGGCCGAATCATCTGTGAGTGACACAGGTAGCAACCTTCCCGCACATAGACATCACGCCCTGCAAGTCGCAATGGACTATAGGGCTCCAGCCCGGCCACAGGTTCCGTCAGGGAATTCTGAAAGAACAATGGCACGATCTGCACCAGCCCGCCAATGGATACCGTGATGATGATCAGGATGATCATCAGGCCGATATTTGATTCGATCTTGTCGTGTCCACTCGCCATAACCTGTCTCCTTAATGTGCTGCGGCGGGGGCCGGAATGGTGGCCGTGGCCGGCTTGGCACCCTGTATGGTCTTCCACACGTTCCAGGCCATCACCAGGGTTCCCAGCAGGAAGAATGCACCGCCAATGAAGCGCACAATGAAGTACGGATGCATCGCCTGTACCGATTCGACAAAGCTGTAGGTCAGCGTGCCATCGCTGTTGGTCGCACGCCACATCAGCCCTTGCATAATGCCGGCTACCCACATGGAGGCGATATAGAGCACGATACCGATGGTCGCCGTCCAGAAGTGCACCTCCACCAGTTTCAGGCTGTATAGCTCACGATTGAACAGGCGCGGAATGAGGTAGTACAGACTACCCATGGAGATCAGCGCGACCCAGCCGAGCGCACCGGAATGCACGTGACCGATAGTCCAGTCAGTATAGTGCGACAGGGCATTCACCGTCTTGATGGACATCATCGGACCCTCGAAGGTCGACATGCCGTAAAACGAAATCGAAACAATCAGCAGGCGTAACACGGGATCGGTACGCAATTTCTCCCAGGCCCCGGAGAGCGTCATGATGCCATTGATCATGCCACCCCAGGAAGGCGCCAGCAGGATCAGCGACATCACCATACCCAGTGTCTGGGTCCAGTCCGGCAGGGCCGTGTAGTGCAGATGGTGTGGTCCGGCCCAGATGTAGGTAAAGATCAGCGCCCAGAAATGCACCACCGACAGACGGTAGGAGTACACCGGACGATTCGCCTGCTTCGGCACGAAGTAATACATCATGCCGAGGAACCCGGCCGTCAGGAAGAAGCCCACTGCATTGTGTCCGTACCACCACTGCACCATGGCGTCCTGCACACCGGCATAGGCAGAGTAGGAGTGCGTTAACGATGTTGGCACAGCCGCACTGTTGAAGATATGCAGTATGGCGACGGTAAGAATGAAGGCTCCATAGAACCAGTTGGCCACGTAGATATGCTTCACGCGGCGTTTCAAAATGGTGCCGAAGAACACAATGGCATAGGAAACCCATACCAGCGTGATCAGGATATCGATCGGCCAGATCAGCTCGGCGTATTCCTTGCCCTGCGTAAAACCCAGCGGCAGGGAGACCGCCGCCAGCACGATGATCAGCTGCCAGCCCCAGAATGTAAACGCTGCCAGCTTGTCACTCAGTAGTCGCACATGGCAGGTACGCTGCACCACGTAATAGGAGGTCGCGAACAGCGCCGAGCCACCAAAGGCAAAGATCACGGCATTGGTATGCAGTGGCCGCAGGCGCCCGAAGGTCAACCAGGGAATATCGAAGTTCAGTACCGGCCATGCCAACTGGGCCGCGATGACGACGCCCACCAGCATGCCGACGATGCCCCAGACAATGGTCATGACAGAAAATTGCCTGACCACCTTGTAGTTGTAGGTTTGCTGATCTGCCATGCTGCACTCCCTCTTGATCCCTTATAAAACAGTAAGTTATATTACTGATTAATATGTATTTCGGAATATTTCAACATACTGCATTTATCAACGGCTAACGCGTAAACTGCGGCTCCAGTCCCATCCCCCAGAGAATCGCGGTTGCCGCCAGCAGCGCTACAAACGCGACCAGGCCAACAGCCAGCACCGCACTGGAAAACAGGAAACCACGATCTTCGGAAATCCCCATCATCACGGGGACACCGGTATAGAGCAGATACACCGTGTAGGCCAGCGCCGGGATACCGAGCACCATATTGATCCACAGCACCGGGTAGAGCTCCATCAAACCGATAAGAAACAGCGGTGTAGCCGTATAGGCCGCCAGTACCACGCACTGTGACAGGGGCACCTTCGCGTCGTAGGTCGCACCCATCCAGTGAATCATCCAGCCGAGTGAATACACACCGACCAGCATCGCAAAGTAGTACGCCACCGCAATCAGGCCGGCACTCTGCAACGTCAATTTGACCGGATCACCGGCACCGATCTGCCAACCAAACTGCGTGGTACCTATAAATCCGGAAATGGCCGGGATGGCCGCGAGGATCAGAACGTGTATCGCGTAACACTTGCCAATGGTGCATTCATCGTCGCGAATGGCTTCCCATTCACGTTTTGGATTGGTAAACAAACCCCAGACGTGTTGTAGCACCATTGGTCCTCTCCCCTAAATTTCTTGCTGATGTCAGTAGCCGGCTAGTTTCTTCTCTGCCAACCCGCGAGTCAATACCCTGTTTCAACTCATGTTATTTCAGATACACCAAACCCGGTAAAACTGATTACAGCCCGGCATGGCGGCTCGCAGATAACCTGGTGCGGAAATTATCATTTCCTTCATCCAGTCAGGAGTTGATCTATATCAACTGATAGTAAATTAGTAATTCAACCGCGTAATATACAATGGACAGTACGCTATGCTGCACACACTAATGCTACGGGGTTCACCCGCTGGCTGGCCGTACACTAGTCCTGATCCATACATCACACACTCGTCCTGATCCATACATAATAGTGTCTTCCCCTGAACCATTCCCCACCCCGACTCCCGCCACTACCGAGGCGAGCCCGGCAGCGGCCTGTTTTCATTGCGGCCTGCCAGTTCCGCGTGGACTGGCGTTGAGTGTCGTCATCAACGGCAGCGACGAGCCCATGTGCTGCCACGGCTGCAAGGCA
The DNA here is from genome assembly GCA_032124375.1 of Gammaproteobacteria bacterium. GTDB lineage: Bacteria > Pseudomonadota > Gammaproteobacteria > UBA9214 > UBA9214 > UBA9214. The sequence goes on along the minus strand of JAQBDO010000186.1, from coordinate 1,082 downwards.
GTGGCACAGGCCATTGTTGACTCGGGCAATGCAAATTTCTACCGGCACCGCACCGAGACCAACCCCACCGGCCAGGCACTGCTGCCGGACTTTATCCGCCAGACCCGGGTCTATGACCACCCTGAGGTACAGAAGACCTTTGTGCGCTCCACCGGTGAACACCGGCAGGAAGCGGCGTTGATCCTGGAAGGCATCGTCTGTGCCGCCTGCGTATGGCTGAATGAACGGCATATTGCACAACTGCCCGGCGTACTGGATGTACAGGTCAACTATGCCACTCACCGTGCACGCATCCGCTGGGACGACACACAGATACAACTCAGCGACATCCTGCAGGCTATCCATAAAATCGGTTACACCGCGCACCCCTACGATCCACAACAACAGCAACAGGCCTTTGAACGTGAACGACGCAACCAGCTAATGCGTATTGGTGTCGCCGGTGTGCTGGGCATGCAGGTCATGGTGTTATCGATCGCACTGTATGCCGGTGACTGGTCCGGCATGGAGGCAGGCTTCCGGACTTTCTTCCGCTGGACGGGACTGTTACTGACGACGCCGGTGTTGCTGTATTCGGGTGCACCGTTCTTTCGTGGCGCCTGGCGTGACCTGCGCAACCGCAGCGCAGGCATGGATGTACCGGTTGCACTCGGCATTCTGGTTGCCTTCGGTGGCAGCCTGCATGCCAGCTGGACCGGCCTGGGAGCGGTGTACTACGACTCGGTGGTGATGTTTATTTTCTTTCTGCTGAGCAGTCGTTACTTTGAACTGATGGCGCGCAAGCGCGGCGCGGAAACACTGGAACAACTCAGCCAGGTCATGCCGGCCATGGCCACCCGCATCACATCGACCCAAGACGCAGAACAACAGGATGTTGTCCCGCTAACCGAACTACAGCCCGGCGACACCGTACTGATTCGCCCGGGTGAAACGGTACCCGCCGATGGCACCATCATAGCCGGCACATCCAGTGTCTCCGAGGCCTTGCTGACCGGTGAAAGTACGCCAATTGACAAGGCCCGGGGTGCACGCATCATCGGCGGCAGTATCAATATTGAAAGCCCGTTATACCTGCGGGTAGA
>JAQBDO010000185.1:0-2992 GCA_032124375.1 Gammaproteobacteria bacterium | reverse complement strand
GATTGCATCTGCTTCGCTAAGTCAGTGTCTTCACGCCGTCTTGCGTGCCCAGTAACAATACATCCGCAGGACGAATGGCAAACAGGCCGACCGTGACGATGCCGGGGATGTCATTCAGTTCCTGTTCCAGCTTGACCGGTTCCATGATCTCCATGTTATGGACATCGAGGATGTGGTTGCCGTTGTCGGTAGTGAATCCCTCGCGGTAAACCGGTTGCCCGCCACGCTTCACCAGTTCACGGGCAACCATGCTGCGTGCCATCGGGATCACCTCGATCGGCAGCGGGAACGTCCCCAGTACATCAACCAGTTTGCTGCCGTCGGCGATGCACACGAATTTTTTACTGCAGGCCGCAACAATCTTCTCGCGGGTAAGTGCACCGCCGCCGCCCTTGATCAGGTGCAGATACTTGTTGGACTCGTCGGCACCGTCTACATAGACAGACAGCTCGGTGACTGAATTCAGTTCCAGAACCGGTATGCCATGAGCGGCGAGGCGTGCTGCGCTGGCATTGGAGCTGGCAACAGTGCCATCAATCCTGCCCTTGATGCCGGCGAGGCAGTCAATGAAATGGTTTGCCGTTGAGCCGGTGCCAATACCGATGATGGTGCCGGGCTCGACATATTCCAGTGCCGCTTCGGCGACCATTCTTTTCAGTTCATCCTGTGTCATGCGAATACTCCCTGATAATGAATGCTATTGATGATACCCGTGCTATTTGCGGATGTCATGATCGCGACCCATTTCAGGGTTCGCGCCAGTTAGCATCTGGGCAAGGCGGATTTGACCTGTTACTGTATCCGGCATGCTGAAACGTTATCTAAAAATGATCAGGAACAGCCGCGTTTATGATGTGGCTACGGTGACGCCACTCACCGAGGCCCAGGGTTTGTCCGTGCGCCTCGGAAACCGGATATTGATGAAACGTGAGGATCTGCAACCGGTACATTCGTTCAAGTTGCGCGGCGCCTACAACAGGATTGCCGGTCTCTCTGAAGAGCAATGTGCGCGTGGGGTGATTGCGGCATCGGCCGGTAATCATGCCCAGGGTGTAGCGCTGGCTGCACGCAAGCTGGGTGTGAAGGCGCTGATTGTTATGCCGCGCACCACGCCGTCTATCAAGGTGGAATCTGTCCGTGACTATGGCGCGCGTATCAAGCTGGTGGGTGATGCCTATGATGATGCCTATATATATGCGGCGGCCCAGGCAAAAGAGACGGGGATGATATTCATCCACCCCTACGATGATCCGGTGGTTATTGCCGGGCAAGGTACGGTAGGGCTTGAGATCCTGCAGCAACATGAAGATGACATAGAGGCGATCTTTGTGCCGGTTGGCGGTGGTGGCTTAATCGCCGGAATTGCCGCTGCGGTAAAGTCGCTGCGTCCGGAAATCAAGGTTATCGGTGTGGAGCCGGATGATGCGCCCTGTATGTATGAGGCGTTGCAGCGTGGCCGTCGTATCAAGCTGAAACAGGTGGGTATCTTCGCCGATGGTGTTGCTGTGCGACAAGCCGGTAAAGAGCCGTTCAGGATTGCCCGGCAGTATGTGGATGAGATTATCCTCGTCAATACAGACGCTATCTGCGCCGCCATGAAGGATATCTTTAATGACTGCCGTGCGGTTGTTGAGCCGGCTGGTGCGCTGGGTATTGCGGGTATCAAGAAATATGTCGAAAAAACCGGTGTGCTAGGCAAGAACCTGATTGCAATAAACAGCGGTGCCAATGTTAATTTTGATCGCCTGCGGCATGTGTCAGAGCGGGCAGAGATTGGTGAGCGTCGCGAGGCCTTGCTGGCAGTCACCATTCCCGAGCAGCCTGGCAGCTTCAAAAGATTCTGCCGGGCTATTGGCAACCGTGGTATCACCGAATTCAACTATCGTTACTCGGATGAATCCCGGGCGCATGTGTTTGCGGGCGTGAAGTTACAGGGTGGTGATGAAGAACGCTTTGCTTTGCTGGATGCGCTGCGTGGCAAAGGTTACCCGGTAGAGGACCTGACCGAGAGTGAGCTTGCCAAGCTGCATATTCGGCATATGGTCGGTGGGCGGGTGCCCGGACTAAAGGATGAGTTGCTGTTCCGCTTTCAGTTTCCGGAGCGCCCGGGAGCCTTGTTGAATTTCCTGTTATCGATGGGTGATCGCTGGAATATCAGTTTGTTTCACTATCGTAATCATGGTGCGGACTACGGCCGTGTGCTGGTTGGTGTACAGGTGTCTGCGGGTAGTCGCGGAGACTTTCGGAAGTCACTGGATAAGTTGGGTTACGTGTATTGGGAAGAGACAGATTGTCCTGCATATAAGCTGTTTTTGGGGGCGGGCTAGTACTGTCTCAATGGAAAAAAACGCAAGAATAAATGCCATAAAATGCTTTTTTCCGTGTAATTCCGTGTGCTTCCTTGGCTATTAAATAGATTTGGTGCCTGGTTTGATAAAGGGCACCAGCGTTTCCGGCAGTCTGATGTTTTTTGGTTGATGGCATAAAAAAGCCCGGGCTGTGTAGCCCGGGCTTTTTTGTCATTATCGCGAGACCAGGATGTTACGTCCCCCGCATTGACTGTCGACTACCCGCTTTTTGTCCGGGTAGTCTTAACGCTTAACGGCCCTCTTCTAGACCTTGCGTCTTACTACTCTCTTCTTCGGTGCTGCCTTTTTCTTCGTTACTGCCTTTTTCTTCGTTACTGCCTTTTTCTTCGGTGCTGCTTTTTTCTTCGTTACTGCCTTTTTCTTCGGTGCTGCCTTTTTCTTTGCTACTGCCTTCTTCTTCTTCGGTGCTGCCTTTTTCTTCGCTACTGCCTTTTTCTTGGTTACTACCTTTTTCTTCGCTACTACCTTCTTCTTCGTTGTCGCTTTCTTTTTTGCAGCCATTCCAAACCTCCTACTATAGTTAGCCCAAAGTGAGTATAAACAAGTGATAACAAATTAACAGTTTTATTTAGTGGAAAATTGTATCAGTTGTGCAAGTGTGTTAACGGCATGCATGCAGCTTT
>JAQBDO010000184.1:0-3612 GCA_032124375.1 Gammaproteobacteria bacterium | reverse complement strand
AGTTACAGCGTTCTGCGTAATTCAGCAATTCCGCTGTAGTACAAAACGGCCATTTTTAGGCCACCCGCAGGTAGCCAAAAAAGCAAAGGCCACCCGTTACGGTGGCCCCTGCCCGCACCCCCTCCCGGCGTAGCCAGGTAGCAGTCAGTTCCCGGCTCTCGCCTCGGTCGCGCTGGTGCAGGGAGATTATTGATTAGATGCTGGCGGGTGTCTGTAGACATTGCAGGCAGTGCAAGGATTTGTCTTACATATAAGTAAAAGCTAAATGTCCGCCACCCTTTCGAGACCTTCCACGTTCGGATCATTTTGGATACCCGACCGTTACCGTCATATATTTGACCTGCATCAATAGGGCATAGCCTCTGGAGGTGTAGCGTCTGAACAACTGCTATCAACAAGAATCAATCCTTCGGAATAAGAAAATATAAGGGATGGCTTCTCATGAATAAATCGCGTCTGCTGGGTGCGTTATGCGCCTCTGTTTTTAGCTTTGTCACAACGTCATCGCATGCGACATTAATTACATTTGGATTCGCTGGCACAGTTTCGTCAATAAGCGATGTTACGAATGCACTCGGTGGAAGTGTCGATGTAGGAACGGTATTTTCTGGGCAATACAATTTTGAGTCGACTACCGTGGGTACATGTTCACCTATATGTACAAGTTATTTTCCTGCTGTTACATCTGCCACAGTTACAATTGGTGGGAACAAGTTTGATCGGAGTGGCCTGAATTCAACTATTACAGTCGCTGATGGCGCTATGTTTACTTCCTCCAGCGGAATTGTTATTCAGGCTGATATATATCAGGTTGTAATACCCTTATTTACTGAATTTGCCTTTAGTATTACCCTTGTTGATAGTACTAATACGGCATTTAATGATATGACTTTACCTTTAGTACCCCCTGATATTGCGAAATTTGATCCCATGCCTAATCAATTTGAAATTTATGAGCAGGTTCCCTCAGGCACAATTGGCATTGCGGGTATAATTACATCTATTTATTCAGTACCTGTACCTGCAGCTGTTTGGTTATTTGGTTCAGGTTTACTTGGCTTGGTTTGTCTGGCAAAACGTAAGAAAGCAGCATGAAGTATTTAGGCATCTAGAATGCGGCCCCTTCGCGGGCCGTTTTCGTACGTGCTGTATTTCCGTAGTTGGCTGGTTCCTGTCTTCGTTGAGCATGACAACAATCAACGAGAGGACCGCCAGGAACGGCAAGTATCCGATCTGAACTGGTCGTTTAGTAAGCAACTATCTGATAATTTATTAAAAAAGCAGGAGTCGACCCACTGCCGTCATTCAGCTATCAGCCATCGAATGACTGCTCCGTAACAGGAACGAACGTAACCAGCCGCATTCGCTTCTTCCGAGTTCGGCAAAGAGCATAGGTAATCAGGCCGCATCATTCAGTCGACAGACTTGAGTCGACCACTATCAACGCACTCTGCGTAGAGACATGTTTATTATCTATGGCCTGTCCAGCAGCGCATCGATATGCGCCACCTGTTCCGCTGAGAGCGGCCCCAGTTCCATTGCCCCGGTGTTTTCCTCGATCTGGCCGATCGTGCGGAAACCCGGAATCGGTATCGTCTTCGGGCTACGCGCCCACAGCCACGCGATCGCGCCCTGGGCAACGGTACGCCCGTCGCTGCAAAGTATCTCGCGCACGGCGTCCCGTCTGGTGAGCCAGTCCGGGTTCGGACGTCCATCCCTGAAATATTTCATCCACTCCGGGCTTTTGCTGCCGCGCACATCATCGATCGATGCACGCGTCCCGGCGGTGTACTTGTTGGTCAGCAGTCCCATTGCCAGGGGTCCGCGGTTGACCGCGGCGAGGTCCTGCGTCTCGCAAATGCCAATGACAGCCGGGTTGTCATCCAGTACATTCAACTGCAACTCGATAGCGGTGCAATGCGGCCCCTCGGCAAATACTGTCGCACGATCCTCGAAGTCTGTGCTCCAGCCATAGCTGCGAATCCTGCCGCTTTCGACCAGGGACTCCAGGGTATCCCGGACTAGTTCGGCTTCAGCCACAGGGTAGCCGTTGTCGTGGAACAAATAAAGATCGATGTAGTTGGTTTCCAGGCGTCGAAGCGATGCATCCAGTGCCCTTCGAATTCCCTCCGGTGAAGCATCCGACCCCGTGACCTGACGACTGCGCTCGTCGAACACCGCGCTGAACTTCGTCGCAATCACGACCTCCTGTCGTCGATCGGCGAGCGCCCTGGCCAGCACCCGCTCACTGTGACCGGCACCGTAGACATTTGCGGTATCGAAGAAATTGATGCCGCGATCGAGCGCCGCATGTATCGCACGCACAGATTCGTCGTCATCCACTTCACCCCAGCCCAGCGGTGTATCACCCTCGCTGAAGGGCCCGCCGACGGCCCAGCAACCCATTCCCATTGCGCTGACTTCGATTCCGGAACGTCCCAGGGTTCTTTTCATAATTTGAAACCTCGCTGATTATTGTACCCGATGCGCAATATTATGCTCACTCTACAGGCCTGCAACCTTAATCAAGCCTCTTTCACTGATAGAAAGCATCGATCATCAACGGGAAATGACTGGCGTGACTAACAGAATACATCCTTCGTTAATTCGTTAAGTGTCATCTCAGTGGAGGCTTTCGAGTCCTCGATCGGTGCCTCCCAAGGGTCGTCGTTTTTTTTTGTGTGGTGACTTTTTGTTACTGTCAGAAGCAGGGTTTTCAACACCCTTTAATGTTCATAAGGAAATCACATGGTAGCGATTCTCGTTGTTGATGATCAGTCTGCAAATCCTGTGTCAACTCGCCAAATCTATTGATGTAACTCACGATGTACGCGGCTTTGCCTGCCCACAGGAGGCACTAGATTGGACGAAGCATCATCCAGTGGCGCTGGTGCTAACGGACTATCGAATGCCCCGGATGAATGGCATCGAATTTATCCGTATGTTCAGCACCCATTCGGCATGTGCCCATGCCCCTGTCATCATGGTGACGGCCGATGAAGATCCTGAAATGTGTCTTGAGGCAGTGGGAGCCGGAGCCACCGAATTTATGATGAAGCCGGTTAATCACCAGGAGTGCCGCAAGCTTTGCAGGAAGCTTCTCGTACAGTACCAGCAATGATACTGGCAGCAGTACCTGTGTGCGTTTCAACTATTTTGGGAGCACTGATTCTTTTTTTATGCACGAATATTCCCGGAGTGTAATGCCCCGGGTTGGTAGGTGTGCGCAATACGGGCATATTATAATTTTGTGATGTATACCTGTTGGGTGTAAGTTCGGCGCTGTCAGACAAGTAACTAAAGAGGGCTTGTTTGTCTGACGTGATGAAAGAGAAAAAAACACCTACATGGAGGAGAACTACGATGGATCAGGCAGTACAGCATATGCCGATTGCGGCAAAGAATGCAGTAGAAATTATTCTACATATCAAAGAAGACTTGGGGGAGGAGCAACGTGAAGCCCTGGTATCTGCAATGCAAGGTGCTAATGGCATCATAGCAGCGGAATTTTGCCCGTTACGTTACCACCTTGTTGTGGCGAGTTATGACAGGGACGCTGTTTCATCTCTGGATGTGTTGAAAAGCGTCAACTCATTAAATGTGGAAGCCAAA